>CBDUWK010000455.1:0-2479 GCA_965370905.1 uncultured bacterium
TTAGGCTGGGACTCGTTCTGGGTCCTTTTACTACACCTATAGCAGCTCTTGCTAACGAAGCGCCCTCAGTGCCAGGTGATACCGCTCATTTTAGCTCACCCGGATTCATTACGGTGCAATTCAGCGAACCTATGGCAACTTCCTTGACCGATGTCACTAGATATTGGATTTACAATACTGCTATTCAGCCCACCTCTGCGGTGTCCGATGCGGGTGATTCGCGCGTCGTTCTCAGCTTCGATGCAGCCTTTGATAATGCAGCTTGGTATTGGCTTGTTATTCATCAGGTATATGACCAACAGGGATCGTACTTCTCAAATTTTGAAAACCCTGGTGATACCGTTGCATTCTTCGTTCCCCTCCCAGAATATCCTCCGCCCTACCTCGCAGATGCACATGTTAAGAATAAATTAGATATAGTCACGGTAGTCTTCTCTGAAGGGATGCGAACCGAAGGACTCAGCACCTTAGGAAATTACCAGATCACAGTAGATCCCATCACTGTCGCCAGTTCCGGCGATTCTATTGTTCTGCTTTCCGCCACACCGCATGAAGGCCTCCAAAACACCGTTTATCTTCAGATTCATCCGGATACTCCGATAGGAGCTTTGGGGAAGATATACCGTGTGACCGCTCAAAATATCCTCAGCCTGTCCGGATATCCAATCGATCCCAACCATAATAGCGCGGCGCTCAATTTCTCCAGATCGGACCTCTCCGATGTTTTTGTTTACCCAAATCCCTATAAATCCGGAACCTTTATAGACGGCGAAGACTGTGTTATCTTTGCCAATCTCACTTCCGACGCCGAAATCAAAATCTTAAATCTGTCCGGCATCTGTATTAGAACCCTGATCTCTAATGATAACGTAACCGGCGGCATCCGCTGGTATGTGGATAACGACCGAGGAGAAAAAGTCGGCTCTGGTGTTTATATCTACCAGGTTACCGGCGGTGATGATTCCTTCTGGGGTAAAATAGCAGTAATACGCTGATGAGAATAGGGTTAACCGGTGGTATCGGCTGTGGCACCTCCACAGTTGCCCGATATCTGCAAACTAAAGGAATAACGGTCATATCCGCCGATGAAGTTGGACGTCAGGTGCTGAGAAGTGCAGACGTTAAGGATGCCTTGATAGGACGCTTCGGGCCTGCCATTCGTACTTCAACTGGTGAAATCGACAGAAATATCCTCGGTCAAATCATCTTCTCTAATGCTCAAGCCAGACAAGATTTAGACAGAATCGTCCACCCTCCTCTCCTCGCCGAGTTGAAACAGGAAACAGAGAGAATTGAAGGCGCAGAAGGCACACTCATCATCGACGCCGCTTTATTATTCGAATGGGGACTGCAGAACTTCTTCCATAAGACTATCGTCGTAGCCGCTCCCCTGGAAACAAGAATAGCCAGAATTATGCAACGCAGCCAACTCTCCAGGGATCAGGTCGAACAGCGTATAGCTGCCCAAATGCCTCTTGAAGAGAAATGTAAAATATCAGATTTTGTGATTCACAATGACGGCTCATTGGATGAACTATACGAGAGAGTGGATAGTATCTGGAAGAAAATTATTCCTTAAATCCTCCTCATGAAAATCAGCGGCTTCACCTTCGTACGCAACGCCATTAAATTCGACTATCCGGTTATCGAATCCATCCAATCCATCCTTCCCATCTGCGACGAATTTGTGGTCTGTTTAGGTAATTCCGAAGACAATACCCTGCAATTGCTTCAATCGATATCATCGGATAAAATAAAGATCATTCCCAGCATTTGGGATGATTCCCTCCGCCAGGGAGGGCGCATCCTCGCCATTGAAACCAACAAAGCCTTCGACGCCGTTGCCAGCGACAGCGACTGGTGCTTCTACCTTCAGGCTGATGAAGTAGTTCATGAAAAATACCTCTATTCTATCGTCGCGGCTCTGAAACATTGGCAAAATCACCCCGCGATCGAAGGTCTGCTCTTCAAATACCTGCATTTCTACGGAACCTACGATTACATCGGCGATTCTCGACGTTGGTATCGTCGCGAGATTCGCATCATTCGCAACGATAAGTCAATCCGATCCTATAAGGACGCGCAGGGATTTCGCAAGAACGACCGCAAACTGCGAGTCAAACCTGTCGACGCCTGCATATACCATTACGGCTGGATCAAACACCCCCGCATAATGAAGCAAAAAGAGCGCAGTTTCCACCGCTATTGGCATCCAGACCGTTGGATCGAAGAAAACGTTAAATCCGGTGACACATTTGACTACTCCCAAATCGATTCATTGCGAAAATTCGAGGGTACTCACCCTGAGGTAATGAAACAACGCATCGCGCAGCTCAACTGGAACTTCGACTTCGATCCCACCAAAACACAACTATCCGCGGGATACCGGCTCCTGCACTGGATAGAGAAAAATACCGGCCTTAGACTGGGCGAATACCGTAACTATAAAATCATCTGAGATAGGGAACATAGTAGGAGC
>CBDUWK010000456.1:0-2454 GCA_965370905.1 uncultured bacterium
CCTGGTTCAAACACTTTTCGGATCGGAACTGGTAGCTGTATTGGAGATGGAAAACCTTATAACAATGATGCGGCGATTGATGTTAATATTCCGTCAGCGGTCGGCGGTGGAAACACTCGAATTGATCGCGTCGTAATTAGATTTACCTGGGCAAGCTTTCAGGGAGTGGTTACTAGAATTGCAGGCACAGATGCGGCAAGCCCCTCCGCCCCCTCCTATTCAAAAGTTTCAGGAACAACTTACGATATTCTTTTATATCAAGTTCTTGTCGATACTTCGGGAAATGTTTCTGAGCAATTGGATGAACGGGAATGGGCAGTTCATAAAGTAGACGATAGCACGATAGAAACGAATACAGGTGCGTTGAGGGTGAAGGATGCTGGTATTACAGCAGCTAAACTTGCTACGCCTGTTACAGACGATTTGGTAACGGGCGGGGATGCTCACAATCACGACGGAGGCGACGGAGCAATTCTAACAGCGGCAGCGATCACAAATAGAACACGCACATTTATGGTATCTGCTCATGCAGCAAAAATCGAAGGCTCTGCAACGGAATATCACCGAGGTCAATGGCTGCTTGGCGATCACCTTTGCGGCGTTCCTCTTCCTGATACGATTAATGTTGAAGCTGGAGCATCATTTATAGTCCCGCAAGATTTCGTTTCGAATCTAGTTGTAGAGGCGATCTGCGTAACCGGAAATACGGGCGATATGAAATGCTCTATGGATCTTGCATTCGGAAATTATAACGGTGGCGAAAACTGGAATATACACTTAATTGAACAGGAGGATCAGACCGTTGCTATGAGTGCGAATAGGAATAAAGCGGTTACCAGTTTAGCTCTTTCAGATGCAGAGATCGACGACGTAGTTTCGATTGAGTTCAATCGAGATGCTACCCTCTCCGGCGATACGGTCAATGGTGTTGTGTTCTTACACGGTTTCAGGATTAGTTACACAGCGGATAGTTAATGCCTACGAAATATCGTTTTGATCTATTCGATTTATCTGGGAATAAACAGTTTGTGCTTACAGACTTTTTGTACTTTTCTTATACGGCTGTAGTTAATTCCCCTGGTCTGCTTGTTCTACAGGTTCGGGGCGATCATCCTTTATTATCTTCGATCGAAGATAAGTGGCAAGTTGAGATCTGGCGAAAACCAGAGGGTCAAGCCTGGGGGCGTGAGATGGTCACGCTCTATAGAGATATCGCCTGGATGTACTCGGACAGATCTATTGCCAAGCTTATATGTCCTGGGATTATTCACATGCTCGGGTGGCGGCATGTTCATTGGGTAGCAGGCACGAATCTTCGAAGCGCGTTCGTCAATGATCCATCAGAAACAGTTTTAAAGAATCTGGTGGATTACAACTGCGGACCAAACGCTACCATAGCTAACGGGCGAAAACGTGAGGGAGCAATTGCAGGCTTGTCGGTGCAGGCAGATGGCGCGCTAGGAAACACAATTAACTGGTACTGCATGGGCAAGCATGTGCTCACAGAGCTTCAAGAAATTGCTCTAATCGCAGGCGGTGATTTTGACTTAGTGAAAACGTCGGATACGACCTGGGAGTTTCGCTGGTATACGGGGCAGCTGGGTACAGATCGCACAGCGCTTGTAACATTCTCTATGAAGTTCGGGAATATGGGGATTCCCGTTTATACAGAGAATCGGATCTACGAGAAAACCGTGGCTGGGGTCTGGGGTCAGGGCGAGGCAGCGGAACGGGATTTTGTAGAAAGATTGGGCGCTGGTTATTCTGCATCTAATGATATCGAGACTTTTGTAGATGCAAGGGAGATCGATCTGGGTGATACGAACGGATTAAATACCAAAGGCGATAAAAGATTAGTTCAAGACGCGGCTACATTTGATTTCACATTTGAGACGGTTCAAACACCGTCATCTGTATATGGCGTTCATTATTTTTTAGGAGATTTAGCTACAGCAATTAATCCCTATAACGATACTGAAATAGTTATGAAGGCAAACAGAATAACGATAGAAATGGACGAAGATGGAAAAGAAATTATCATGCCGGAATTTTCCACTTTACTATAGGTAATTATGATGGATGATCTTCAAGTCGAAATGCAGAAAGAAATAGACGAGCTTCGCAAGCGGATTCTTTCGCTAGAAACATTAGAGATCCGCCCGATTTCTGTTCGCCGACTTAAGGTTGGAAGTCCGGCTGAAATACCAACTGACGGTAGCGTCAATATTGAAAACGATTTAAGAGTTTGGGGTGGATCTACCTTAGATCACCTTGATGTAGGCTCTCCATCTGTGCCTGCTCCTGGATCTGGCGACGTAGCGATTGCAGGCGATCTTAATATAGAGGGGTCGGTATCCAGTCCGGATCTCGATACTAGACTTGTGACGAACGGAGACAGTCATGATCATTTCGGTGGCGACGGTGCAGTTATCCCAGAGGGAGGACTCGCGTCTG
>CBDUWK010000457.1:0-2451 GCA_965370905.1 uncultured bacterium
TGGATTTTCACGCTGAAGCAACCGCAGAAAAACAGGCGTTAGGCTGGTATTTGGATGGCAAAGTTACAGCTGTTATCGGAACTCACACACACGTGCAGACTGCAGATGAAAGAATCTTACCTGGTGGAACCGCTTATATAACCGATGCGGGCATGACCGGGCCCTTCGACTCTGTAATTGGCTTGAATAGAAAAATTGCCCTGAAAAGGTTCGTTCAAGGGATACCGCATAAATACGAAATCGCCAAAGAAAACATTCGCCTGAATGCCGTCTTAATAACCATCGAAACTGACACCGGAAAAGCTACAGATATTCAGCGAATCAGTCTTCCCTAAAGTTCACAATTGTCAGACACATCCACACTAACTATCACTTTCCTTTCAAGAATTTACGACCTCTTCTATAGCTTAGAAAATGGCTAATATAGTTTATTATGAAGAGATTGTTTGGAGGGGATTTTATGTTCGAAACGCAGGGGGGACAGAATGGGAACGTAGAATCGTGCCGTTTTTATATTGAAAAGGTAGCGAAATAATACAAGTTCTTTGTTTTCATCTATTAGCGTTTTTTTATTATTTTACTTGACTTTATCGTTAAAATATATTTAACTTTGGGAAGTTAGAGTGGTTAATAATTGGCGAATGGGCAAACAACGGCGATCCTGAAAGCTCGTTTTTGCCCGCATTGATTGGCGTTTCACCTGATACCATTGCGTGGATGACCAAGAGGGTTTTGTGCGGATTTGCTCTCAAGTTCGCCGATGCTAGTGCCCTCACGTATCCCCTCCGCAATGATTGTGCCGATGATATTCCCCTTGAAACGTCCTCAATAATTTACCTGAAGAGTTTTATCGTACTACTCTGTACCAGACAACTCAAGTTGAGAGCTTCAAAATGCGGAGACTTGATGTTATGGTGAAATACGAGCTACGAGGTGTAATCATGAAACATAGCATTAGATGGATAATTGTCATTCTGACTGTAGTAATAGCAGCGCACTTAGCGATCGCAGCCACGACCGGCAAGATCGCAGGGCGTGTTTTCGAACTCACCAGCGGTGACCCCTTAACGACTGTAAACGTAGTCGTAGTTGGAACAAGTTTAGGAGCGACGACCGACCTGGATGGAAATTATTTCATCTTAAATGTTCCCCCCGGCATATACACGGTGAAAGCTTCTTCAGTAGGCTACACTGAGATGACGATACTGAAAATCCTCGTCCAGACGGACTTGACAAGCCGTATTGATTTTCAGTTGGAGACTACTGTACTTGATGTTGGCGAAGAAGTTGTCGTGGTAGCGGAAAGACCACTCATCGAAAAGGATGTCACCGGTAGTAGGATGACAACTACTGCTGGTAACCTCGCCTTAATGCCCATTGACGATATGGAAGATATTCTCGCACTGTCTGCAGGTGCAGTTGAGGAAGATGGGCAGTTGCATATTCGCGGCGGTAGAAGTCGTGAAGTTGCATTTTTTATAGACGGCGCGCTCGTTAAGGATCCTGAAACTGGCGCATTTGACGGCGATGTGCCCGAAATGGCTTTGGAAGAAATTTCTGTGCAAACAGGTGGTTTTGGAGCTGAATACGGTTCAGCTCAATCCGGTATTGTTAATATGATTCTAAAAGAAGGTGGGCCCTCGATCAGTGGAGCTTTGCGCTTTAAGACTTCCGATTTCAGCGGTTACCGAAAAGATCCCTGGCATGAACAACTGTGGAATGTGGAAGGTTCACTCGGTGGACCGGTACCTTATGTCAAGAATCTGCGCTTCTTTGGGTCTGCGGAGTGGACACAGACTAAAGGAGAATTACCCAACGAAGACGAGGAGCCTTTTACAGTTCAAGGGAAACTGACCTACAATCTTACCCCCAAGCTTAAGCTAGCTGTCAATGGACTTTATCACACCAACGATTACACACAGTTCGAAAGATCGGCGAGGACCACATACAATCTCTACAGAAAACCCACGTATGAAGACCTTAATGAAGATTTTGCTGATGATCCTTTTCTTGAAGACTGGTACAACAACGGTCAATTGGATACAGAGTGGATCAACGATGATGGAGATGGTCTGTTAGAAGCCGGCGAGTGGGAGGATTTAAACGGTAATGGAGTACTGGACACGGAAGATCTGAATCATAATGGCAGCCTGGACGCCTTCGACATGTTCGACAGTACTCCTTACTACGAAGCTAACTCCGACCAATTCGGTTTTACCTTGACCCATACTCTTAACCAAAAAACGTTTTATGAAGTTAAGCTGAATCGTTACCGTACTTATCTAAAGTGGAATATAATAGAAACCACCAACGAAGATCTGGATGGTGACGGTCGTTTTGATATGGGTGAGAGGATTTATCTCACCGACGGCGATGGCAGTGTATACTACGACACCGAAATAAACGGCGATGGCATTAAACAATACACGGAAGATCTGAATTTAAACGGTG
>CBDUWK010000458.1:0-2449 GCA_965370905.1 uncultured bacterium
CAGACCGTCTTGATGAGGGTCTCCGAGAAGTGTTCCTTGAAGGTGGTATTCCAGCCCAAATGAACCGGGCGCCTGGACTGCTAACCGTCTTCTTTACTCCTGATGTAGTTAGGAATTTCGAATCGGCTAAGGGGGCTGATTCAAGCACATTTATTAGTTTCTTTCAGGGAATGCTTAAAAATGGCATCTATCTCCCCCCATCACCCTTCGAAGCGTGGTTTTTATCCCTGAAACACACTAAAGATGTTATAGAGAAGACATTAAACGCTTGTAAAATAACAATAGATGAATTGGTTATAGGGGCTCAGTGAGACAAGTTCATATGATGCGGAATATCTATATTTACAATTATTTATAAAGCAATATAGGTGTATTCTTAACCGAAAAAACTTAAAAAGAAATATTTCACTTATTTGTTGACTTTAGCGAGTTAGTTTGCTATATTTGTAACAACCAAAACTGAGGAAAAGGTAAAAAGGGCTAACTTAAATTTATGACCTTAGCTTTTTATTTTTCTCTATCATATTTCGTATGATATTGTTTTTGTGTAAGTTGAATTGAGATAGAAAATACAATAGAACCACCTTAACATTAACTAAGGAGAGAATATGGCGGACGATTTCCCAAAAACGCCACTTCTGGATGAGCTGGAAAAGGGTCCCTGGCCCAGCTTCGTAACCGAAATAAAAATGGCTGCAAAGGAGAACGCGGCTCCTAAGGATCTTCTTGGATTGCTGGAGCAATCATACGATGAGAAGCTCTGTCACTGGAAGCACGGCGGGATCGTAGGCGTTCTGGGTTATGGCGGCGGAGTTATTGGCAGGTACAATGACTTACCAGAGAAATACCCCAACATTTCTCATTTCCATACTATGCGCATCAATCAACCGGCGGGATGGTATTACACCTCCGAAGCGCTGCGCAAGATCTGCGATATCTGGGAGGAGCACGGTTCAGGTCTGACCAATATGCATGGCTCAACCGGCGACATCATTCTTCTGGGTACTACAACAGATAATCTGGAACCAACTTTCCAGAAACTGGCCAAGATCGGTTTTGATATTGGCGGTTCCGGCTCGGACGTACGTACACCGTCTTGCTGTCTGGGGCAGAGCCGCTGCGAATGGGCCTGTTACGACACCATGGGAGCCTGTTATGATTTTACCCAGACATTCCAGGACGAATTGCACCGTCCGGCGTTTCCTTACAAGTTTAAGTTTAAATTCTCCGGATGTACCAATGACTGTGTCGCAGCCATAGCACGTTCTGACCTCTCTTTCCTCGGAACTTGGCGTGACGATATCCGTATGGACAAGGATGCCATAACTGAATATGCAACGAATGGCGTGGACATACAGAAAGAGATCATCGATCTTTGTCCGGGGAAGTGCATGGCATGGGATGGCAAAGAACTTAATATTGACAACAGCTTCTGCCGCCACTGCATGCACTGCATTAACGTTATGCCCAAGGCACTGCGTCCCGGTAAAGACACCGGAGCCTGCGTGCTTATAGGATCGAAGGCCCCCATCATTGAAGGGGCACTGCTGTCCTCAGTATTAATTCCCTTCATCAAGATGGAACCTCCTTACCAGGAGATTAAAGATCTCGTCGAAAAGATGTGGGATCTCTGGTGTGAAGAAGGTAAAAACCGTGAAAGAATAGGTGAATTTATTCAACGTATGGGTATGGGTAACTTCCTCGAAGAGATCGGAGTCGAACCTATTGCGGAGATGGTCGCTCATCCTCGTGAAAATCCCTATGTATTCTACGAAGAATATTTCGAGGAAGACGACGAAGATGAAGAAGAGGAAGATGACGATTAGTCATAATTTAGTTGCAGACTATCGATTCTGCTGTAAAACCTTAATACCCATAAAGGAGCATTATAATGGCTGAAACACAAGAAAGAATTACAGATATAGGACCACCACATTACGAACAATTTCTGCCGCCAGTGATAAAGGCGAACTACGGCAAGTGGAAGTACCATGAAACGCTGAGGACCGGTGTGCTGAAACACGTATCGGAAACTGGAGATTCAGTCTATACTGTTCGAGCTGGTGGTTCCAGGCTGATGAGCATCCAGAAAATCCGCATGATATGCGATCTGGCAGATAAATACTGCGGTGGTCATTTGCGCTTCACCAGCAGGCACAACATAGAATTCATGTTTACTGACGAAAGTAACATCGAGCCGCTGATCGCTGATCTGAAGGCATTGGGACACCCCGTAGGTGGAACCGGTCCTGGTATTACCAGTATTGTCCATACACAGGGTTGGATTCACTGTCACTCGGCAGCGACAGATGCTTCCGGTATCGTCAAAGCGGTTATGGATGAAGTTATCGGTCACTTTGAGAAAGCAGACCTTCCAGCCAAGTGCCGCATCGCACTGGCTTGCTGCTTGAACATGTGCGGCGCAGTGCACTGCTCGGATATCGCAATT
>CBDUWK010000459.1:0-2446 GCA_965370905.1 uncultured bacterium
CCACCGAACTCTGTCTCAATCTCCGGAATGACAAAATTCCGCTGGTAATACGCTGAAGCAGTCAGACTGGGCAGAGCAGCCGAATAAGCTTCGCCAATCTGTGCTTTGGCTTTGTCGATGTTTAGCTGTGCCAGTTTGATCTGCGTATTTTCTGACTGTGCCATAGCCCAGGCTTCATCGAAACTTAGCTGGAGAGGTTGCGCGATCAGATAAATAGGTGAGATCAAACAACCTGCTATCAGCGTGACCACTCTTATTTTTAATTTCTTCATGATAGTTTTGGTAATCGATGTATTTATGCTTTGGATAATTTTGTTAAAGACTACTGCCTGGAGTTATACTATCCACGATTTTTTTCATCAGTGTTATGAAAGTTTTTTGATCATCTTTTTCCAAAGAATCGAGCAGTTCTCTGACAAAGGCGGCATGCTCCTCGAAATCCCATTGGTACACCTCGCTGCCTTGGTCGGTCAATTCAACTTTGACTATACGGCGATCATCGTCGACGCGCTCCCGTTTTACCAGATCCTTCTCAACCAGGCGATCCACAATGCCGGTTGCGGTGCTCAGCGGAAGTCCATTAGCATCTGCGATCTCTCGCATGATGGAAGATCCATTATATCCCAGGTAAAGGATGATCCTCAGTTCCCGGAAGCTGAATTCGTAATCGGGGGGAGGAACGTCACTCTTCAGAAACTGAAACTGATTTATCAACTGGCGCATGTACTCGGTCAGGTCTCTCGCCTTGGCGTTTACACTCACCATATTCATGCCCTCTTCATTCTACATAGTATTAGGATTATGCGCTCTTAGTAATATCCTGAAAATAAATAGTTCGATAATGGTAATATTCTAATTTAATAGTATTATCTTACTGAAACAACACTATTTTGAGGTTTTTTCCATAAAAAAAGGAAGAACGATGTTCTCCCTTTCTGAAGTGATATTTGTTTTTTGATCTACTTTAATTTGGCCATTTTAATAATGTCTTGACCTTGATCTGTAGTTAATTTTGTCAGGTAAATACCGGAAGGGAGTGAATTGAAGAAACTTTCAAAGTTTCCCCGGAGATCCGAGATATTGTGAATGCCTGAGCCTAAATAGCCGTCGAAGATAGTAAGAATCCTCCGGCCGGTTATGTTGTACAGGGTGAGGTTTACGTTTCCGCCTTTAGGGATGCTGAATCTGATCTCGGAGGTGGCACTGACAGCCTTACAGAAAGCGGCACGATCGTCGGTTTGGTTTTCTGCCGGCTTATTTGTTGCTTCAGTTCCGATTCCACGAATGATAAAGCGCGTTGTTTCGCTGTTATTCATGGAATTTATGTCCCCTGGTATGTTAGTAGTCACTTTGATGGAATCGAAGCCCGGCGATGAAGGCGACCAATATCCGAAATCGATGCGATCCGTACGACCTGCGGATAAATCCAAATACTGAGTGTCAACGTGAGCGCCGGAACACGTTACCATGATGCCATTTAGAGGTATGGTGCTCCAATTGCCTATAACCGCCTCCACCAATACATTCTGTCCCACCTGCAGGGTTGATCCATTCTGTGGTGAACTTATTGCCAGCACCCCTGCATCGATGTCCTCACTTATATATCGGTCGCATCCCATCATGGCCAGATAGGAGGTGGTCCAGGAGGCATCGGCATTCTGTGATCCTGCGGCAGAAGAAGGAATGCCTCCGTCGTTGTCCTGGTCTTTGCTGAGCAAAAAATTGGTAAGCCAGAGGTGGTTTTGGAGGTAGGTGGAATCACCGGTGACGTCGAACATCCCGCCCTGGGCATTGCAGTATGCTACGTTCCAGGCGTTTGACCAACCGCCGGTAACAGGTTCAAAGACTTGCACCATCGGTCCGTAGGTTTCGAGCCACTGCTGACCGTATTCAGGATTCCGGCGGAATAACGAATTACAGATTCCCCATATAAAAGTACCGGAAGACATAGCCCACGATTCCATTCCCAGTCGCGAAGTTGGACTTTCTTCAATCCAATCGATGATTTGTCGTGCTCGCTGACAAGCGACGTCCATGTAATCCTGGTTACCAATCGCCTCACCATATAGATATAGATTTCCACAGCACCAACCGGTAACCATTACATTCAGGGTGGAACCGAAGGAGAGTTCAGTTTGCATGATGTAATCAGCGCTTGAAACAGCGTAATCCCAGTGAGTGGAATCATTGAACGTCTCACGAAATTGTCTCTCTGCCGCTAATGCCCAAGCACAGTTATGCGATGAATAGTAACCAGCGCCTTCCTGCCAGGCGGGGTAATTATAGGCGTAGATCCAGGCGTTGTCAATAACACGATTGTACCAATTGGTACCGCTGAGCTCACAGTAGCGGGACCAGACCCAAATGGCTTCCAAAGTGTTATCGGTTTCGATTATCCAATAAGCGCCGCCCTCCTCTTCTTCGCGTTCACCGCCGAAAGTGCTGC
>CBDUWK010000460.1:0-2429 GCA_965370905.1 uncultured bacterium
TATGCTCTTATAGGGATGAAGGACTTTGATATCTTTTTCAGTGATTTCGATTATCTCATCGTCGGGAATTTCTGTGGGCAGGTTGTCATTTTCCGGGAGGTCTATAAATTCGCTTTCGGGGGACTCATCACGCTCTATCACTCTCACCAATGTTGTCATCACACCGAGCTTTTTCAGTTCTCTTTCCAATGAAATGGCTTCAGTTAGCGGCAGCGAGTTTTTTATGACGAGGGGGTGAAACTGCAGGCGGTCGTAGATTTCACGTTCGCTGAGTTTGGAGAGGCTGCAGACGAAATTTATTGCTTTCGGGGTGCGTGGAACGTCCGATATTTCAACATCATAAAGTGCCATATCCACTCAGTTGAGGATCTGATGCTTAATTCTCGGTGACTTTCTGGTTGAATAGTTTTCTCTTTACGGCGGCGATTTCATCAGGCATGAAGAAGCCAACAAATTTCAGCATAACAAAGAGTGCAGGGATCAGGGCAAATTTAGCCAACCAGAATGCTTCCAATATGGAAATCTTAGATATAAGGTAAATGACAGACCCGCAGGCAAAAAGAAGTCCTATGCGTTTCCATTCATATTCAATTGGATAGTGTTTTTGAATAAGCACGTACAATAAGGCGGCTAAAATAAAATACGATATTAGTGTCATCCAAGCAGCAGCCATCATGCCGAAAATAGGGATGAAGATGATATTTCCAATAATATTTACAGCTGCGGCGACGCCAGTGACTATAGGCATAAGTCCGGTTTTTTTCTTGAGGTAGACACCAACCATGAAATTAGCGTAAGCGCCGTTGCACATATGCGCTAAGAGGATTATGGGAAATACCTGCAGCCCTTCCCAATATTCCGGGTCAATGAGCGTACCTACCACTGGCAGGTTCATGGTCATCAGCGGCTTTATGGAGAAAACAAGACAGAGGAATATGGCGCCGGTAACTAAAAAATAATAGGTGAGGACGCGTGAAAATGTTTCTTTCGCACCGGGTTTATCGGCTATACTTAAAAAGAAAGGCTGCCAGGCGAAGCGAAATCCCATAGTAATTACTGCCATAAACAAGCCCAGTTTGTACCCCGCGCTGAATATACCAACTATACTTAAACCCAGTATGATTTCTATTATTTTACGGTTGGCCAACTCGATCACCATCACAAATACCTGCGAGGGGACATTGGGCATTCCGAAGCGGAAAAACTCCCGCAATTGGTCGAACTGTATTTTGAATCGTACGTTCTTCAGGATGATGGGGAGCAGGAAGATAAGCTGAAACGCGGTGGCGACAAGATTTGCTTCGAATACGCCGGCAACACCGCGATCAAAGACAGAGATTAGTACGATGGCCAGACCAATATTCAGGGCGACTCCGGCTGTTTTTATGGCAATGAACGGTAGGGATTTTTCAACAGCGCGGAGGTAGAGGAAAGGGTATAATACCAGGGTTTCAACGAAGAGGAGACAAACGCTCACAAGAATCAGATATTGGGTGCTGATACCGATGGATTCGGGGTTCTCAAAAACGAGGGATGCCAAAAAGCCGGTGGTAGCAGCTATCAAGATTGAAAAGACGGTAGAACTGAGGAGCGCCACCCAGAATATAGTACAGAAGATATCCCTTTTCTTGGCTTCGTCCGATTCCAAAATATAGTAGCGGAGGAAGGTGATGTCGAAACCGTAGGTGTATAATACCAGAGCGATGGCGATGAAGGTGTAGAGTAAGGCAACTGCCCCGTACTCCTCAGGAGTCAGTACATGAGTGAGGTAGGGGAGAAGAATAAAGCTGACCATCCGGGTGAGGACGTGCCCCATTCCATAGACGGCCGAATGTTTCAGCAGGCGGCGGATTTGTTGGAACATGCCTGTTATTTATCCGTATGGTGTTATTTTAACAGAACACAGGTATAGGTTTTGGTGGTCTCTGCAGTTTTTAAACGAATGTGATAAGTTCCCGAGGGGAAGTGCTCCGCATTCCATGTGGTTTTATTTATTCCCTGATGCAGAAACCCAGACCAGATGGAAGCTGCCAGGCGGCCTTGAGAGGTCCAGGCTTCGAGAGTACCGACCTGCGGTCTATCAGTTTTAATTGTGATGTTAAGGACGGGATTGAAAGGATTGGGATAAGCTGAAATCTCGAATCCTGATACTATTGCGGGAATATCTTTCGGTGACACCGGTGTCTGGTCAAAGTAATGCCTTCCCATGTCGGTTGTGGTACCGTCAGGGTCCAGTGGATCATTGGGTGAACCGGCATCGATGCAGGGTGAATCCAGCAACAAGTTATAATCCATTTGCGGCAGGGAGACGTACATGGGATTCTCTTCTATAGAGCCGGTGCCAGGTAAACATCCATAATAGTTGCCAACGTTGTTATATGCACAGTTATAGCTTACGAAGCCAGAGCCTCACTGGCAGTATATTCCCC
>CBDUWK010000461.1:0-2424 GCA_965370905.1 uncultured bacterium
AGTGGGGAAGCGAATTCAGATAACAGAAATTATGGTTTTCTGTTTGAATTTTATCGTGCTCCGGGAGGTTTTATTCCATACTTTTTCATTTTAAGGTAGAAGTTCTGCCGGGGGATGGTAGAGGCTTTGGCTGCGTTGCTGACGTTATAGTTATGCTCTTCGAGAGCGGCTATTAGGAATTTACGTTCAAATTCACTTTTAGCTTGACTGAACTGTTTAATATCCTGCACCGGTAATTCGCCGGCATCATAATTAATAATTTCGGTCGGCAGATCGCTCACGTCTATCACATCTCCTAAGGTGAGAGCTACGGCTCTTTCAACAACATTCTGCAATTCACGTATATTTCCCGGCCAGCTATAGTTTTTGAGTTTTTCCAAGGCTTCAGGTTCAAAATTACGGATCGACTTGTTCATTTTCGCAGCAGCAGTACGCACAAAATGGCTGGCCAAACTGGAGACGTCCTCGCGCCGATCTCGAAGTGGTGGGACCTGCAGGTTAATTACATTCAATCGATAGTAGAGGTCTTCCCTGAATTCGCCCTCATCTACCATTTGCTGCAGGTTGCGGTGCGTTGCCGCTATCACCCTGCAGTCCACTTCAATGTCCTTCTCCCCGCCAACCCTCCGGAAGGTTTTCTCCTGTAGAACGCGCAGAAGTTTAATCTGGAGGTCCGGCGGCATGTCTCCGATTTCATCCAGCAGGATGGTGCCTCCATTGGCTTTTTCGAAGAAACCTGCGGTTTGTTTTACGGCTCCCGTAAAGGCGCCGCGTTCGTGACCGAACAGGAGAGACTCGAGCAGTCCGTGCGGAAGACCACCACAGTTGATGGCTTCGAAAGGTTTGGAAGAGCGCTGCGATTGAGCGTGGATTCTGCGGGCAATGACTTCTTTTCCTGAGCCGGTTTCTCCGTAGATAAGGATGGTGGTGTCAAGTGGAGCGATGCGCTCGACCATGCGCAATATGCCGGAAAGTGCTTCGCCACCAATCAGAACGGGTCTGCTCTTAAGCTTTTTAAGTTCAAGGCGCAGTTCTTTATTCTCTTTTTCCAACCGTTTGGCTTTTAACGCTCTCTTGACAGCCAATGATAGAACTTCGGGATCAGGGAAAGGCTTTTCGATAAAATCTTCAGCGCCTAGTTTTATAGCCTGAACGGCGTTTGATATGGAACCTTTTCCGCTCATCATAAGAACAGCGGTGTCACTTCTTTCAGCCTTAATTCGTTCCAACAATTCGAGTCCTGACAATCCCGGCATAATCATGTCGGTAATTACGAGGTCGTAGTTATCCTGGCTTATTTCTTCGAGGGCTGATTCCGCATCAGGGCAGAGCACGATGTCTCGATCCGGATCATCCAGGGTTAGACGGCAGAGTTCTCTGCTGGATTCTTCATCGTCAACTATAAGGATGCGGTTCATCAAGCCATCTCCTCGGCGTTATAGTTTTGAAGAGAAATCAAAGGGGACTCACTCATGATCGGAATATGCAGTATCATACAAGTGCCTCTGCCTGGTTCCGAATTTATTTCAAACTTTACATTATAGGGTTCAAGGACTTTACGCGCGATCGCCAAGCCGAGTCCTGCACCGCGGGGGATACCATCTTTGGTATTGCGGCGCTTAGTACTAAAGAAGGGAAGAAAGATCTTATTTTGAATTTCAGGCGGAATACCCACACCGGTATCTTCAATTTCCAACCGGATTTCGCTGTCTGTATGACTGGTGCGGATGGTTAAACGGTGGATCGGGCTTTCTGTTAGCGCTTCTATGGAATTGATGACGACATTTAATAAGGCATGACTGAAATCACCATAAGAACCTCTGATTCCCGGAAGATCGGGATCGAGGTCGAAATGTTTTTCCACGTTATGTTTGTAGAACATATCGGCTTCTAAAAACTTCACTTCGTCCTGGATGATCTCATTCAAGTTCAACAGTTCCTTTTGACGGGTTCCGGTTCGCTGCCATCTGCGTCCCAAAATATTTACCTGTTCGGCGATCCGCTTGGCATCCGTATGAATCCGCTGAGGGATTTCCGCATTGGCGTTGTCGCGGCACAATAGATTTGAAAATCCCAGAATGCTATTAGTAGGACCTGAGATATTGTGCAGAACGCCTTGGGAGAACAGACCCAGGAAAGCCATTCTAGAAGCTTCGATCAATTCCAATTCAAGGTCATTGCGTTCGGTAATATCTACAAAGGTAGATAAAATGCCGTTAGTACCGCCACCTGAATCTTCAAGTCTACCAGAAGTTTTAATAGCTTGCACTCGTTTCCCGTCCTGTCTGATCCATTCCACTTCTTCAGTATAAAATCCCTTGTCGTCTTCGATGCGTTGACCTTTAGCTGTAATAATTTCATCGAGTTTAAGGGAGTCTAAGCAACTATCCTCCCCATCCACACCGAGCAACTCTTCCATGCGAG
>CBDUWK010000462.1:0-2412 GCA_965370905.1 uncultured bacterium
GAAGACGTCCACGTCATCACCGCCAACCGCGATTGTATTGATCCCTGCGATTAAAGGACCGCCATAGGTCCAGAGTTCTACATTTCCTTGCTGGGTCATATTCACAATGCGTATATCACTTGTAGTTACTTCTTCCGCTACACTAATGCGGACGCAATCCACTTTGACAGGATATTCCGGAGGATCAAACCGGTTCCCCCAGCCGTTTCCGGGAGCGGTACTGATGCCTATATCTGACTCACCATCATCGTAGGTCATCCAACCAATGTTCAATCCTCCTACTCCCTGCTCAAGGTCTCCAGAGTTGTTCTCCAGGAGTATGTCGTCAACATTGGATACTGTGGCGGTGGCAGTGTAATACCCGTCAGCGCCCACAGTCCAGGACGAAGGGCAATTATGGAACGCGCTGCTCCCTGAAGGTAAAGCACCAAAAACAGCAGAATCGGCGAAAACTTCAACACCTTGAGCGGTATTTACGGTCCATTTAACCTGGTAATTGTCTACGTCATCTGTACCCACGTTTTCGACCTCAGCCTGGTAGGTTGTTTCACTGCCCGGACTCAGAAAAAACTGCTGCTCAACATTGAAGCAATCAGTTACCGCAAGATCAGTAAAAGCTGAAACTTCGCCGCCGGCGCGAACGATTAAGTCTCCGGGAATGCTATTGTCCCAGGGCCCTGTATTGTTCTGACTAATGGAAGACCGGTATTCTGTATTGCCGTTTTGGTCGAGGTAGATATACCACCCTGCACCGGTTTGTGCTCCACATGGTGCAGGTCCGTAAACGACAAAAAAGTTCTCTGCAGCCGATAACTGTAGAAAAGGACGAAGTTCCACGTCCAGCCAGGCATTTCCAATGAAGATCGGTCCGGGAATGTTGTATGGGCCAGAGATGACAGCGCCCGGCTGACCCGCTCCATTGTCGGCATGAATGGTTACGGTCACGCCATCCTGGTTGTTAGAGGGATTGGACTGCTGGAGGTATATGCACCGCAGCTCGAAATCTGAGGGTGAGGTGAAACGCACCATACCCCAGTAGTCTGTTACTCCATACAAGTAGTAGTAACCGCCAATGTCGTAATAGATGGTGTCCGGCTGTTCGCTGTCCGTAGGCGGTAGCGGTGCTGGAGCACCACTCGGGTCAAAGGTGAAGTCTAAAGCTTTAACCGGGCTGACGAATGCCACTATTAAAGCAGTAAACAGGATGAAAGTTATCATTGTTTTCAGTTTCATTGGTGTTCTCCGTAAGTGTGTAAGTTCTGCCCTATCATTGTTTTTTATGTAAAAGTTATAGTTACATTGTATTCAAAAATAGAGTGAGGCAAGTAATACTACTTGCCTCCTACAAGCTTGCGAGTATTATCGCTCATCCAAAATATATACAATAATAAAGGTAAATGCCACTTTATTTATCATTTTATTTCATCAACACCATCTTACCTGAACCGATGTACGCTCCTGCCTCCAGCCTGTAAATATATACGCCCGATGCCATTCCCGATCCGTCGAAAGTAACCGCGTGGCTTCCGGCATCTCGAAAGCCGTCAATTAGCGGTAGTGATACCTGGCGTCCAGCTACATTAAATATCTCAATTTTGACATGGCTGGCAACCGGGAGATCGAAACTTATGATTGTGCTCGGATTAAAGGGATTAGGGTGTGGAGTGTAGAGAGCGAAAGCAGAAGGTATTATTCCTATATCCGCTGCGTTCTCCTCCGTCTGAAGAGCACTTCCAGGTGGGGTGTATTCGAAGCGCGTTGTAAAGAAGTAGGCGCGTCTGTTCTGCAGCGGGGCGATTTCAGGATGCGAATAAATCTGACTATAGGTCACTTCAATCCCCTGAGACTGATCGGGGGATTCGATACCTATGGTAGAATAGGGATTATCCCAGTAGTATCCGTTCACCTGAGTAATATCAGCGTACTGGAAGAGGATCTCACCATCTCCCGTTGGAGTGGGATAGTAATCGGGATCATATAATACCACCTCAAAGGTTTCCGGAGTACTTCCACTTAAAGTCCTCATGTTAGACCATTCCACTACAAATAAGTGATTGGTCTCATCGTGCCAGGCATAGACTCTACCGTCACCCTGAGTAGTGAGATCATCCCAGAAAGGTGCGATCATGCCGTCAGGGCCGGGCGCTCCCGGAATAGGCCAGTTGCGGAAATCTGTGAAGGCAACATTGGGGATTGCCGATATCCAACCGTTGGTACATACCGTGATCGTGTCAACGGTCTCTCCGTAGTAGCTAAAATTGATGGGGAGGGGAATGTTAATCGATGCATCCTGCTCTTCACCTGAATCATAAATAGGCAGTTGAGTTCCCGGTCCACCGAGGTCAGGATCTATCTCAATCCAGTCGTATGTGAAGTGTGGTGGATAGTCTGAGTCGGTGTCATCATAGCAAT
>CBDUWK010000463.1:0-2410 GCA_965370905.1 uncultured bacterium
GGAAAGATTATATCTGCCGAAGAGGCTTTACGCATCGGTCTTATAAATCAGATGTACTCAGCCGTTGATTTTGATGCTAAATCGAATGAACTTATAAAGAGTATTCTCGATCTTAGCGCTTCCTCAGTTGCACTGACCAAGAAGGCTGTAGATCGTGCTATGTACAAACCCGTCATGGAAGCCTTCCGCCACGCTGACCGTGAGTATGTCGAAGAGTTGATGCAGACCGAAGATGCCAATGAAGGTTTAGCCGCCTTCCTCGAGAAGCGTAAACCGGTTTGGAAGGATATGTAAAGGGTTTAAATATCCCTTCCTAAAAGTAAATGAAATGGAATGATAAACATACAGGAATCACATGTTTTCACAATTCAAAGAATGGTACGATAAACGCCACGAATATGCTAAAGACTGGAAACAGCGCACCGGTAACAAGGTTATGGGCTGCTTCTGTTCCTACGTGCCTGAAGAGATTCTGGTAGCGGCCGACATCCTCCCGGTTAGAGTTCTCGGTTCACATGAACCCCAGAACGTCACCGAACCGTACCTCTTCGGTATGTACTGCCCTTTCTGCAGGGATGTGCTGGCTCAAGGTTTGAAAGGACGCTACGACTACCTGGACGGTATTACCATCAGTCAGTCGTGTATCCATCTGCGCCAGTCTTATATCGCTTGGCGCGAACATGTGGAAGTTCCCTACGATTACTACCTCTATATGCCCAACAAAGTGCAGACTAAGGCTGCGACACCTTATTATAAAACCGAACTTGAAAAGTATAAAGCCTATCTCCAGGAGATGGTTGGGCGGGAAATAACCGATTCTGACCTCGATAGAGGTATCGAAATCGTCAACCGTAACCGCGAGCTCATGCACCAGGTTTACGATTTCCGCAAAGGCGACACCCCTAAGCTGACCGGTCTGGAAGCCATGTACATGACCGTCAGCGCTATGTGGGTAGATAAAGATGAACACTCTGCTGAAATTGAGAAGGTTTTATCGCAATTGCCCGATAGGCAGATGAATCGCGATACCGGTGCGCGCCTCCTGGTCGTCGGCAGCGAAAACGATGACGTTGCTTTTATAGATATGGTAGAATCGGTCGGTGCCACCGTAGTTGTGGACGATCACTGCACCGGCACTCGCTGGTTTTGGAATCTGGTCGAACCAGATGAAGATCGGCTCATGGCCATAGCCGATCGCCATGTGAAACGGCCGCCTTGTCCAACCAAGGATTGGGAAGAACGCTGGCGATTCCCACATATTCTGCAATTGTGCCAAGACTTCAACGTCGAAGGAGCGATAATCATACAACAAAAATTCTGCGACCCGCACGAATGCGATATCATGCCGCTGCGCAAGACTTTTGAAGACAATGATATTCCGTCGCTTTTCCTTGAATTCGACGTGACTGTTCCCATAGGCCAGTTCAAGGTCCGCGTGGAAGCGTTCCTGGAGATGTTTGGAGTGGACGATTTGTTTTAGATACGTCATCCGTAAACCGTGAACCGGAAACCGAAAATAACACGCATAAAATGTATCGAAAACTCGATGCCTGGAAGAAAGCCTATAAATTCGGCTTAGACATATATGAAGTAACTGCCAATTTCCCTAAAGAAGAATTGTTTGGCATTACAAGTCAGATGCGGCGTGCTGCTACTTCCATTGCTGCAAATCTAGCTGAAGGAAGTACGAGAAATTCAAAGAAAGAGTTTAAACAATTCCTTTCGATTGCAAGAGGGTCAGCATCTGAAGTTGAAACCTGGCTGGCGTTTTCAAAGGACCTGGGATATCTTCCTGACGATAAATTTAAAAAATTAGCCGATCAGATTGACGATGTTAAAGCTCTATTATTTAGACTTATGAAATCCATATCATCATAATCTGTTCCAAATGTCCTTATTACGGTTTACGGTTTACAGTTTACAGTTCACGGTTCACGGTTTACGGTTTACGGTTTACGGTTTACGGTTCTCTGTTCACGGACACTTCTAAAGATACAAACTAATGGTGATATGATGAGCAGCTATAAATCCGAACCCTTAAAATGCTGGCAAAAGGCTAAGGAGCTTCGCGAGAAATACTACCAGGATTATGCGACCGCGCACGAACGTGGCGCTATCCGCTGGACCGGCGGAGCCTGGTCTTTCGATGCCATCCCCTACGGCTTGGGTGATGACGTGTTCCCCCTGACCGGCGAACCCTATGCCGCTTCCATAGCCTTCGATAAAAAATTTTCCTTGCAGTGTCTCGAAGCAACCGAAGCCAAAGGCTGGGCTCGCGATCTCTGCGCATATATGCGCAACTACTGGGGATCCATGTATCTCGACAAATGGGCTTTCGGGGGACCGTTCCCCAAAGCCGATTTCGCCTGGCAGGATCATATCTGCTGCAGTCACGGTAAGTGGGATCAAC
>CBDUWK010000464.1:0-2403 GCA_965370905.1 uncultured bacterium
TTGATAGAGTCTGAGAAACGCCAACGCAATGCCTTTTCGGTTGCGTTTCGGTAGATATTTTCTTATATTATGAATTATAATTAAAACATTTATACGCCTTTGGGCGTATAATTATTTAGAAGCAGAAAATTTTGAAAGATGACTACAGAATACCAAGACCCTTTGATAATCGCCGGACGCAGCTTTAAATCCCGTTTGCTGGTCGGTACCGGCAAGTTTTCTTCAAGTAATTTGATGCGTCAGGCAGTTGACGCTTCTGATTCCGAAATTGTTACAGTGGCGCTGCGGCGCGTCGATCTGGAGAATCCACAGGACGACATGCTATTGGCGCTTAAGGGAGGAGAATACCTGCTCTTGCCCAACACTTCAGGCGCTCGGGATGCAGAGGAAGCGGTCAGGCTGGCTAAATTGGCTCGGGCTTCGGGTTTGGCGCCCTGGATAAAGCTGGAAGTGACTCCAGATCCGCGCTACCTTCTACCAGACCCGGTGGAAACCTTAAAAGCTGCCGAGATTTTGATAAAAGACGGCTTTACCGTTCTTCCTTACATGCACGCAGATCCGATTTTGGCTAGAAGACTTGAGGAAGTAGGCTGTGCAACTGTGATGCCTCTGGGCAGTCCTATCGGTTCAAACCGGGGATTGCGAACCCGTGACGCAATTGGAATAATCATAGAAAATGCAAACGTGCCCGTTGTGGCCGATGCCGGCCTTGGTGCCCCCTCGCATGCCGCAGAAGCGATGGAGATGGGATGCGACGCGGTTCTGGTAAATACAGCCATAGCGTCGGCGGATGATCCAGTAGAGATGGCTATAGCATTTAAGATGGGGGTTGAAGCCGGCAGGAGAGCTTATCTGGCTGGTCAACCTACTGAGAAAATCAGAGCTGAGGCTTCGTCGCCTCTTACCGGGTTTTTGGAATGATGAGCTTTATCGAGATGTTACCTAAATATGATCTGCCCGCATTGCGCACGGGACTGGATAAAATCTATCCGTCAAAGGTTGAAGAGGCATTGGGGAAAACGCAGCTCGATTTCTCAGACTTTCTGGCTTTGATTTCACCTGCCGCCAAGGATTATCTCGAACGAATGGCGCAAATCGCGGATGCCATAACCAGGCGGCGCTTCGGCCGCGTAATTTTGCTTTATGCACCTCTCTATCTCTCTAACGAATGCACCAACGCATGTATTTACTGTGGATTTAACGTTCACCGCAAGTTTCCACGAGTAACGCTGAACATGGATGAAATTCTGGCAGAAACTGTTCAGTTGAGAAAATCAGGGTTTAAGCATATATTGCTCGTGTGTGGTGAAGCTGTCAAGTATGTTCCCGTGCATTTCCTACAGGAAATTATAACAACTCTAAGCAGCGATTTCTCCTCGTTATCTCTGGAAATTTACCCGTTATCCAGGACTGACTATGCTAAAGTAGTTGAAGCGGGAGCAGATGGGTTGACACTTTATCAGGAATCCTACAGTAAGGATGTTTACGCCTCGGTTCACCCTTCGGGGCGGAAGAAAGATTACGGTTGGCGCTTGGGAGCAATTGAGAGGGCGGGTGCAGCAGGATTTCGCAGGTTGGGCATAGGAGCTTTGTTGGGATTGAATGATTGGCGCTATGAAGCTATCGCACTGGCTCTTCACGCTGATTATCTGATGAAGCGATTCTGGAAATCCCAAATTAGCATAAGTTTTCCACGCTTGAGAAACGCTCCTGAAAATTACCTGATCCCATATCCGGTCAGCGACGCTGAATTGGTTCAACTTATGCTGGCGTTACGTATCTTCCTGCATGATGCTGGAATTGTGATTTCTACCAGGGAACCGGCTGGCCTGCGCGACAAATTGATTCATCTGGGGGTGACTCAGATGAGTGCCGGTTCACGCACCGAACCGGGAGGTTATCTTCACCCTGCAGAGGAAAGCGCGCAATTTAAAGTGGATGACCATCGCAGTCCGGCTGAGGTAGCTGCAGCTCTCAGTCGAGGTGGGTATGAGCCTGTATGGAAGGATTGGGACAAACTGATGCACGAAAGAAATTGAGATGTTGATCACAGTCAATGGAAAATCCAGGAAAGTAGCGGATAAGACCACTCTGGTGAAACTGCTAAAGGATCTCGGCTTGGACGAAGAGACGGTAATCATCGAACTAAATAGAGACGTGTTGCCAAAAGGCGCGTATGCAAGTGTCCTGCTTTCGGAAGGCGATTCACTGGAATTTGTGCGTTTCGTGGGAGGAGGGTAATGGTACAGAAAGTGGATTCGATGAATTTTGATTTATACCCCGTTACCTGCGAAGCGCTCTCGAACGGTCGTACCAATTTGGAAGTATTGGATGCTTTGATTCGAGGTGGCGCTAAGATTGTACAACTACGTGAAAAAGAGCTGTCCGATGGAAATTTTTTTC
>CBDUWK010000465.1:0-2382 GCA_965370905.1 uncultured bacterium
TATCGGCGATGTTCATGAAGAAAGCGATGGGGGCGAGGACGCTGATATAGATGGTGCTGAGCTTGCGAGTTAACTTCGAATCGCTCCACCCTACTCCGGGCAGCAGACCAACTAAAGCGGGTAGAGCCAGGATGTAGCCGGTGATGGATAGGTCAAAACGCAGACCCACCAGGAATGACTTGAATAAAGTGCCTGCAGGTATCCCTTCCGCCATAGGCCAGTAGCGGATGAGAATAGCCAGACGCAGGATTTCGAAGAAAGCGGCTAATAAGAAGGCGACTGTTAAGAGGTAGCGGAAAGATCTCATATTATAACTTCGATGCGGTCGTAGTCGGGGACGACCCCGACTACGGTATTCGGTTGAATTTGAAATGTATAAAGGTACGATTTTTTAGAGTGGGATGCAAGGGGGAATTGGATAGGAATGGGAACACCCAGCCCTGAAGGACTGGGCTACAGATAGTACAAGCCCCTTGAAAGGGGCTGAACAAAAGAGGCTGCTTCATTAGCCTTTTCAGATATCTATAGTTCATTGCATTTGCGGTGGATTACTTCCCCTAAAAAATCCTTTCCCGATTCCCCTTGACCCCTCCGGTCTTTTTTTGTATATTATCAAAATTTTACTTTCTACTGTCATGCTGAGCGCAGCGAAGCATCTCTGAGCTCCCTTCCCAAGGGGATTCCTTCGGAACACTTCGTTCAGAATGACTTTGGAGATAACTCTTTGGATAACGAAATAATCCCATAAAAATAAAGGAGGAGTGATGCTCCCGGAATATGAACCGACAAGTTTTACCGATTTCACAATTGCAGAGAATCGCAAGGCGATGCAGGCCGCGCTGGACCAGGTGCAGGGCGAGCTGGGCAGAGAATATCCGCTGGTTATCGGCGGGCAGGAGATCTATACCGACGACAAGATCAAATCGCTGAATACCTCGAAATACACGGAAGTAGTAGGCTATTTTGCCAAAGGGACGAAGGAACACGCCGAGAAGGCTATCGCTACAGCGGACGAGACTTTCAAGCTGTGGAGCCGGGTCAATCCGGTGGAACGGTCTCGCTACCTGCTGAAGGCTGCGGGTCTGGCCAAAAAGCGCAGATTCGAATTGGCAGCGTGGATGGTTTACGAAACGGGCAAAAACTGGCTGGAAGCGGACGCGGACGTGGCGGAAACCATCGACTTCCTAGAATACTACGCCAGGATGATGATGGAATATGCCTTACCTCAGATGGTGACGCCCTATCCCGGTGAAGAGAACGAACTGTATTACATCCCCTTGGGTGTAGGGGTAGTGATCCCTCCGTGGAATTTCCCCTGCGCAATATTAGGCGGTATGACTTCAGCAGCCATCGTGGCGGGAAATACGGTGGTGCTTAAACCCGCTTCGACAGCTCCAACCATCGGTTACCAGTTTTACAAGCTGATGCGGGATGCCGGACTTCCTGACGGAGTGCTGAACTTCCTGCCCGGACCGGGAAGCCAGATCGGTGATACCATAGTACAGCATCCGCGCACGCGCTTTATCGCCTTCACCGGTTCGATGGAAGTGGGACTGCGCATCCATGAACTGGCGGCGAAGAAAATGCCGGGGCAGATCTGGATCAAGCGCACCGTTCTGGAGATGGGCGGCAAGGGCTTCATCGTAGTGGATGAATCTGCTGACCTGGACGCGGCGGCACAGGGGATAGCGACCTCAGCATTCGGTTTCCAGGGACAGAAGTGTTCGGCTTGTTCACGCGCTATTGTGGTGGCTGACGTCTACGATGAAGTGATCGAAAAGGTCGTCGAAAAAGCCAGTAAGCTCACTATTGGCGAAACGAAGGATCAGAAGAATTACATCGGCGGCGTAATCGACGAATCTGCCTATAACAATATCCTCAATTACATCAAGATCGGTAAGAGCGAAGGGCAGTGCGTATTAGGCGGCGAGAAGGGACCGGACGGCGGTTACTTCATCCAGCCGACGATTATCAAGGACGTGGATGCCAACGCCCGGATCGCGCAGGAAGAGATCTTCGGGCCGGTGCTGACTTTCATCAAGGCGAGGGACTTCGATCATGCGGTAGAGATCGCCAACGGCACTGAATTCGGTCTGACCGGAGCTCTGTACAGCAATAACCGCGGTAACATAGAAGCGGGCCGCAGGGAACTGCATGTGGGCAACCTGTACTTCAACCGCAAGTGTACGGGCGCTCTGGTAGGCGTGCAGCCGTTCGGCGGATTCAATATGTCGGGTACGGATTCGAAAGCGGGTGGAGAGGATTACCTGACGCTGTTCACGCAGGCGAAGACGGTGACGGAACAGTTCTGATCGGTGAACGGTTAACGGTAAACAGTGAACAGAATTATCCCCCAGCTCTTGGAGTTAGGGGGATTTTTTT
>CBDUWK010000466.1:0-2357 GCA_965370905.1 uncultured bacterium
TGCCATGACCATCTCTTTTAAAACAGTGATATACTCTACCTAAAGTGTAATACCCGCGACAATTGTCAACATAAGCTGAATTAATAAGACCCTCCTCGATTCCCGCTGCTAAAGTAACCAATTTGAAGGTAGAAGCTGGTGGGTAGCCACTCTGAGTAGCGCGATTTAGAAGTGGAATTTCAGGATCGTTTTGAAGCATATGCCAGTTGGCGCTAAGTATAACTCCCGTGAATATCTCTGGATCGTATTTTGGGGAAGAGGCAATCGCCAGGATCTCACCGTTATGCGGATCAAGCGCTACTACTGCGCCACGCTTACCTTTGAGAAGTTCCTCCGTTAAAATCTGTAGATCGAGATCAATAGTAAGCCAGAGCTTCCCGGCACTCTGTGAGGGTATATATTTATCGACAAGTTCACCGGTTATCTGCCCTAAAGCGTTAACCACTAAATATCGATAACCCGTATTACCGGCAAGAATATCCTCGTATTTTCTTTCCACCCCGGATTTACCGACGATATCACCCGGCTTTCTTTGGGGGAAGCGCTGTCTTTCCGCTTCTGAAATCTCGCCGATATACCCTAAAGTGTGAGGGGCGATTGGATATGTATAGTACCTTTTGGGTTCAAACGGGTTGCTGACACCTGCCAGTTCGAGAGCACGTGCTTTACAGGCTGCAAGAGTTTCAAAATCTATATCGCGAGCGAGCTTAACCGGCTGATAGGAGTGTCTGCCGTGTTGAAAGACAAGATCTTCAATTTCGTGGTACGGTCTAGATAATATCTGTGCAAGTTCTTTGAATGTATCGGGATTGTGTGAAGCCTCGAAAGGAATTACTGAGAGTGAATATGAAGGTCTATTCTCCACTAATATGCCACGGTCACGTCCATGCCGGTCACAGATCAGCCCTCTACCTGGAATCTCTTCGACTATGCGAATGCTATTCGATTCGGATTGCTCTCTATATTCAGTGCCTTGAAGAATCTGCAATTGAAAGAAACGGCCCCAGAGGATAAGAAATAGAATGGTGCAGATTGCTAAAATGATCTGGAGGCGAGCATTAAGGTTGGATTTAAGCACGATCCTTCCCGGTTTGAAAGTTCGTAAAGGGTGAGTAAACCCAGATTAATACGAAAAACCAGGTGTACATTATGCCGGGAATTGTGTTTGTGACCAAGAGTGTTAACCAGCTCACTTGATCCCAAGGTTGAAGAAAATAAGTAAGGATAGCATAAGAAATCGTTATACCGATTCCGACGCTCCGCAGATATCGTATAGGAGTGAAAGTTTTACCCTGGCCTATCTTACCACAAATAAAACCTGTCAAGGAATAAGCCAATGCTCCGAGACCGGTCAATCCACCTGTGATGGTATCCAGTATCAAACCCAGACTAAACCCCCATAGCACGCCAGCCACAGGACCATCCCTAAGCGATTGCACAATCACAAACAGAACCACAAAATCAGGTTTAATGCCGTGGATAGTGAGAAGATTCAGAGCTGTGATCTGGAGGAGGATGAAAATAAATCCAAGAAGTAGAATTTTAAGTTGCTTCATGGTGTTGAGGGTGTGGAATTATTGAAGACAACAAAAAGTTCTTCCAGACGTGAAAAGTCTACTGCTGGTTCCACTACTACCTGACGGAATAGACTCTCTTTTAGTCGATTGTCCTCTTCAACTGTCCCGACAGGTATACCTTCTGGAAAGATTCCGTCAAGTCCCGAAGTTATAACCTCTTCTCCAGGTGTTACCCGTGTTAATTCTGGTATGTTTTCAACATAGAGGCGGTCATTTCCGGCCCAGCTGGTTATACCATTGACGCGTGAGGTTGATAACCTGACTGCAGCGCCTAAATTACGATCCAACAAAACTTGGACGATTGAGCTATGGTCCGACGTCTGCACAAGTTTTCCAACAAGTCCTCTGTCATTGATGACCGCCATATGTTTTTTTGCACCACTATTACGGCCAATATCTATCAGAACCGAATGCACTCCGGGTAATGGATTATCGGCTATCACTTCAGCGGATAATAACTTTAGCTTCGATTTTTCTTTGAAACTGAGCAGGTTTCTAAGGCGTTTGTTCTCAGCAACCGCATCCTTACCTTCGGCGACCTCTATCATCAGTTGAACATTGTCGGCGCGGAGACGGACATTTTCGGAATTCAGGTGGAGAATTGCTGGGAAAATTCCGAAAGGCGTTGCAAGAAATGCGATGATTTCGGCAGTCTTTTCACGGGCAATCTCGGGTCCGCTATTATCGCTGGAAGCCATCAATGAAAATGAAATGAGTACCGCGATAGAAAGAACTATCCAGGGTTGTAAAGCTCCTCTGCGAATTCGTGGCAGCGTTCCC
>CBDUWK010000467.1:0-2353 GCA_965370905.1 uncultured bacterium
TCACCCCTTTTCCCTGAAAGAAGTATAATCTTCGATAGTTCACCGAACTCGGGGCTGCTTATCGCCTCCACACGTATCTCAAAGGAAGAATCGCCTGAATTTATAATACTCAGATCCGCAAAGGGGCCGTCTGTGATCAGATTTTTTCCAGATCTCAGACATTTAATGACGTTGTCCATACTCAAACTATCGGCGAGATGGATTCCCGTTCGCGCGTCCCCAAATTGCTGGTCATCCATCTCGGATAGCTTCACCATAGGCGTATTTACTTTCACGTGGTGATTGAAGTTGCCGTGTGCGTCGCTGCCCGCGTAAATCTTCCACTTTCTCCCTGACAGCAAACCATCGACCCAACGTGCAATTCCGGTCTGCAGCTCCATATCTATTTTCCCGTTCCAGATCTGCAAGCCGGTTAACCTCTCGTGGTCAAAGTCAGGACCTTCCCAGATGCCACGCCGCAACAGCAACCGCTGCAGTAAGGGGATTTTCGAAGTTGGATGTGCGGCAATCCCCAAGGCATCCTCATCCATTCGCTGCAAAGCCTCTTCGATGGAGAGTTCTGGTTTAGTTTCCAGCCACCTTTCAGCCGAATCGCCGGAACCAGGTAGGAAACTTGTCTGATTAAGCAATAAAAGGTGAATGTTTTGACCGCGCTGATTGCCTGCGCTTAATTCGTATCCCGGGAGGATACAAAACTGCCCCTTGTGTTCTTGGTTCAGCCGCAGCAACTGCGAATTCCGCGATTTGAACCTGAGGAGGTCTGGATCCTGCTCAAGAAATGATCCAGGTTGGTCATCTAAATCATAGGAATGATCCGCAGCCAAGGTAAATTTGAGCCCTGCCGCTTGGCCCAGAACAGGGTATGATGAGAGCGGTGCACCGAACTCCACGTGGTCTTCAGTAAAAGCAGTGTGAGCGTGCAGATCTCCGAAGATCCATCCGTCCTTCCCCGGTAATGGATGTCCAGACTGCTTGACAATTAAAGGCCGGTGGGACGTCCCAGGAATATTGTCATTCTGAAAGGTGATCTCCTTTCCGTTGATCTCGGCGGTCCAGTATACGTTAACGATCCAATTGCATGGCGCTTCATTTGGTACTTTTATCCACTCGATATGATGCCACCAATGCACTTTGATTAGTTCAGGCAGAATGTCTATCTTCTGTGATAAGCATCTATCATTAGCTTTCGCTTCAATTCTGATCGATATCAGTTTAATGGGGAAACGGTCTGCATCTTTGATTATCAACAAGATGGGTAGAGCTTCCCCTGGATCGAGACGTTTTGGGGCATCTGCTATGATCTCAGGTTGGCGGCGGAAATAGCGGCTGAAGGGGAAGTATTTAAAGCGGTAGTGAATCTCTGGATAGAGGGCTAAGAGCGGCAGAAAATCAGGTGGAACTTCTGGTAACATCATGCTGTTGGGGTGGATTTTCTTCTGGGAATATGACGATAAAACAGATACTTCGCGGCCCAGGGGATAAAGGATGCAAAATATCCATCCATACGATAGGGAAGCGAGGGAGCCAGATAGCAGTTTATAGTGCATCCCCGGCAGAATTCTTCACGACCTTGATTCATTTTCGCCAGATTTCGTTCGGGACTGTTCAAAATGTCGGATAGGGCACCTTTTATCGGGATAGCAGTATCAGCATGATGGAAACAGGGCAAAAGCAACTCATTCTGCGGGGAGATAACAATTGAAGAGGAGACAGCCCGGCAGCGTGGATTTTCCGTGTTATTGCCACCTTCCTTCATGATTCGAACGACACCACCATTAAGATATACATAAGGTCTTCGGCAGCAGCTTTCCAACTCCTGCAATTGTTCTCGACTCAGTATCCCTCTACCGCCGTATGCTTCAAAAACAGGATTGACGATTAAGACAAGTCTGAGTTTTTGGGCATAATCAGATAGAGGCAGAACCTCATGGTAATTCTCTGAAGTCGCGGTGAAAAGCAGATCCGGCCTTTCGCCTAAGGATAGCGCCAGGTCAATAGACTCGATAACTTTATCGTAACAATCAATACCTCTGATGCGATTATGCATTTCTGCGGATGTGCTATCAATAGAGATATGCAGCATATTGACGAGACCCCGCAGCTGTTCTGCGCGTTTGGGGTATAGCAGCCCGTTGGTCGTTACGGTGGTCTTCAAACCGCATTTTTTTGCCTCTTTAAGAAAGCGCGGAAGATCTGGGTGGAGCAACGGTTCTCCGCCGGTAAAATCTATAATGCGCACACCTGCCGCAGGGAGCTGCCGCACGTTCTTAATGACATCTTCAGGTAACGCCAGAGGCGCGTCTTCCTTTTGCCAGAGATCGCAAAAATCACAGCGGGCGTTGCACCGAAGGGT
>CBDUWK010000468.1:0-2333 GCA_965370905.1 uncultured bacterium
TACGCAATAAAACGATAAAAATATCTTGATTTTCATACAAATCACAGTATTATCTACTTTCTACGGCGCAGCCAAACGATACCGCTTGAGGAGTTTAAGATCGGAGAGTATTTCTTCGGTGGGGCCGGAAGTTACCTGGCGCCCCTCGGAGAGGAGGATGCACTGGGGACAGAGGGATCTGGCCAGATCCAGATCGTGAGTGGCAATTATCAGGGTAGTAGATAGTGAAGTGAGGTATTCAATCAATTCGTAGCGGGTGGCGGGGTCTAAGTTGCTGGTGGGTTCGTCCAGCAAAAGAAGTTCTGCTTCCATAGCTAAAGCTGTGGCTAAGGCAGCGCGGCGCTTTTCGCCGAAGCTCAGGTGGTGCGGTGGGCGCTGTTTTTTGTCTGTCAGATTCATCCGTGCTAATGATTCTTCAACTCGGCGGTCGATCTCAATGGCGCTTAATCCCAGGTTTTCCGGTCCGAAGGCAACGTCTTCTTCTAAGACCGGCATGAAGAGTTGGTCGTCCGGATCCTGGAAAACTAAAGCCATATTGCGACGCATCTCTCTGGCATTTCGGCGCGTCAGCATTTGTCCCTTGACGAAAATTTCCCCTCCACCTCGCAGCAGTCCCATGAGGCAGAGAAGCAGGGTGCTCTTCCCCGCTCCATTGGGACCGATTACAGCCAGTGACTGACCGGAATCGACGTCCAGATTAATCCCTTCGAGAGCTATTATGTTGCCGGAATAGCTGAAGTTTAAATTTGTCACCCTGAGGATGGGTATTTCTACAGGTTGCGAATCAGCCATAAAATCACTATGATAATTATTCCTAACAAAAGAGAAAACTTATCAGTCAAAGCAAAGGGGGTTCTGGCATAGCCTGGTATCTGTCCGTACCATCCTCGGGATTGCATGGATACCTGCACGCGCTCCGCGCGTTCATAAGATCGGATGAAAAGAGTGGTTACTATGTTCCCCAGCAGACCTGCCTGACGACGCCAGAATCCTCCAAAGTAGCGTATATTACGCGCTCTCTGCATCCGCTCTGCTTCGTCCCAGAGCAAGTACAGATAGCGGTAGAAAAATGAAAGCAAAAGGATTAATATCCCGGGGATGCGAAAGAATTTCAAAGCGTCTAACAAGCGGTTGAATGGCACAGTGTTTATCAACAATATCATAAAACTGACAGCTATCCAGCTCCGAGCGAGCAGATGAAAGCCTCGTTCGGCTCCATCGGAGGTCAACATAAATGGCCCCCATTCCCAATAGACGTCACCCTGTGAAATTGTTAAGGTATATGAGAGCACCGCGAAACCGGCGAATGGTATAATGATCAGAGAGCGACTGAGTAAGTATGTAATAGGCACGCCCGCGAGATGGAAAAGAATTAAAATGGCTGAAACCAGAGCCATTATGAAAAGGGTTCCTGGATGGGGAATTATAGCGGTCAAAATCACCGGGGAAATGAACAGCAGGAGTTTGGTTCTGCTGTCGAGACGGTGCAGGAGGCTATCCTGGCGGGCGTATTTATCCAGATAGGAGTGGTGCACGGTTTATCTTCTTCGCAGCAGATATAGTGTGAAGGGGAGGAGAAAACAGACCAGGGTGCCAATCAGTCCGGATACCGCAGTCGAAAAGGGAGTTTCTCCTAATGCTGGGAGAGTGTAATCAGGCAGTGGAGATGAAAGCATAGGTATTTCAGGAGCTAAGTCGCTGAAGCCCAGGTTTTCAGCGATATCTTCCAGGCCATCCGGTAAAGATGAAGCCAGAGGTGATATCAGCACAGCTAAAAACAGTGCTGCTCCTAAAAAAGGCAGAACGGACTTAAGTGACGGCATCAGAATTTCCTCATTCTCATGATGTCGGGTTTGATACGCCATAAAGCCATCAGCGCAGCGGTAGTGATGGCTGCTTCACCGATACCGATTATAGCGTGAGCGCTCAGCATAGTTGGCAAAACCACGGACAATTTAATCGTTCCGGAAAGCGACAACTCGAAAGCAGCGAAGGTGGCGGCGAGCATCAGGCTCGTCCAGGAAGCGAGAGCGTATGCGACCGGTCTGGTGCGGTCCCCCCAGACCAATAAACGGAAGAAACCGTATAGGTAAAACCCTACCACAGATCCAATCAACCCCATATTGAAGATATTAGCGCCCAGCGCGGTTATACCGCCATCCTGAAAGAGCAGCGCCTGGACAATTAAGACCATGGACATAGCCAGAAACCCGGTCCAGGGGCCCAGTATAATACAGCAGAAAACCCCTCCCATGAAATGCCCCGAAGTTCCTCCCGCGACCGGGAAATTCAGCATCTGTGCGGCAAATACCAGCGCCGCGGTCATACCGATC
>CBDUWK010000469.1:0-2333 GCA_965370905.1 uncultured bacterium
CTCAAAGAGATCGAACGAAGGGGATTTATCCCCTCAATGCGATCAAAAAGCACAGGGGTAGGACATACTTTTGAGCAACTACTAGGTTTGTCTGAATCAAATATTCCCATACCAGATATTGGTGGAAGAGTTGAAATTAAAACAACTCGTAGGGATAGTAGTTCATTGGTTACCCTATTTACGTTCAACAGAGGAGCTTGGTTAGTGAAACAAAAGGAAGTCATAGAGAAGTACGGCTACTTAGATGGGAAGGATAGAAAAGCTCTTAAGTCAACACTCTTTATTAATAAATCAAACTCCTTAGGATTAGTTTTGGATATAGATGAAGAAACCAATTTTGTGAAATTATCACATAAAAAAGGAGAGACGATTGCATCTTGGGATTTATTTAAAATAGTAGGCAAATTCTCATATAAACTTAGTAGAGTGCTTTTTGTTATTGCGGATAATAAGAAGACAAAGGAAAAAGAGGAATTCCATTACAATGAGGCTTATCTTTTAGTTGAACCTGATGTAAGGAAATTTCTTGATTGTTTTAAGAATTCTATTATTGGAATTGATCTTAGAATGCACCTTAACGAGAATGGTTCAGTCAGAAACAGAGGAACAGGATTCCGCATGCGTGAGGCTGATATGTTAGCTCTTTATAAAGAGAAAAGAAAGCTAATTTGAATACCAGGATGCCCAACAGCTCCGGTGTGGGTATTCCCCGTTGCGTCAGGTCTTGGCTGCCGCAGGGAGGTGTGACCAGACAGAACAATAAAGGCAGGGGCACTAGAGGCATGGTTTTGCCAAAGCAGACCCGCCCTACACCAGCAACCAGCCCCCAGTACCTATTCCCTACCTAATGCGCCTCCAGCCAGTTCTCCCCTACTCCCATATCCACAACCACCGGCACTTTCAATTCCATGGCGTTTTCCATCTCTTCTCTGACGATGGACTTAACCTCTTCCAGCGCATCTTTCTCTACTTCGAAAACCAATTCGTCGTGAACCTGCAGGATCATCCTGGCTTTGCCGCCAAGTGTTTTCAGCTTCTCATGCACCCGGATCATCGCTAACTTGATCATGTCCGCGGCGGTGCCCTGGATGGGAGTATTTATGGCTATTCGTTCGGCAAATTCACGGACGTTTTTATTTTTGGCGTCAATGTCAGGCAGATAGCGATGGCGCCCCATCAGCGTGGAAACCCGCTTTTCCTCTCTCGCCTGTTCAATTATTCCCTCCATGTAAGCGCGCACGCCGGGGTAAGTTTCAAAGTACTGTTTTCTAAAGTCAGCGGCGACGTTGACAGGTATACCCAACCTTTCAGACAAACCCCAATCCCCCATGCCGTAGATTATGCCGAAATTGATCGCTTTAGCTGAGCGACGCATCTCCGGCGTCACCTCTTCCTCAGCAACACCCATTATTTTTGCAGAGGTAATGGTGTGGATATCACGTCCTTCACCGAACGCGGATATGAGCTCCTCGTCGCCGGAGATATGGGCTACCAGACGCAGTTCTATCTGCGAATAATCGGCCGAGAGTATTACATATGAAGATTTTCCGGGCACAAATGCCTTTCGTATCTGACCTCCTATTTCCGTGCGGATAGGGATGTTTTGCAGGTTGGGATCGGAGCTGGAAAGGCGGCCGGTAGCAGCAACAGTCTGGTTAAAAGAGGTATGTACCCGACCGGTAACAGGATTGATCATCTTTGGCAGCGCATCCACATAGGTCGATTTCAACTTTTGAAGCTGCCGGTAATCCAACAGCGTCGCTGGAAGCGGATCCTGCACTGCCAGTTTCTCCAATACTTCGACGTCGGTCGAATATCCGGTTTTGGTTTTCTTGACCGGTTTGAGCCCCAGTTTTTCGAATAGTATGTGTTGAAGCTGCTTGGTAGAGTTGATATTGAACTCCATACCTGCCAGTTTATAAATATTGGCAGTCAGTTCGTCTAATTTCGCCCCCATCTCAGTGGACATCCGTGACAGAAGACCCCGATCCAACATCACACCGTTGTACTCCATTTCCAGAAGAACGGGCATTAAAGGCATTTCGAGGTTTTCGAAGAGATCGGTCAGGCCATTTCCACCCAACTTATCCTTGAAAATAATCGTAAGTCGTCTGGCTATGTCTGCGTCTTCACAGGCGTAGGGTGCGATTTTATCCAGAGGCACTTCCGCCATGCTGATCTGCTTTTTTCCCGTACCGATTAAGTCTGAGGTAGGAATCTTCTTGAAGTTTAGATATTCCAGCGCCAGGGAATCTATGTTGTGCTGTCGGCGCGATGGATCTATAAGGTAACTGGCGATCATTGAATCTGCCGCAGTGCCGCGCAGTTCTATT
>CBDUWK010000470.1:0-2330 GCA_965370905.1 uncultured bacterium
CGGATCGCATGGTATTAACAGAATTTCGCAGTTGGCCTTTAGAAATTAGAAAAATTCATACCAATTCCAGAAATGTGTTGATATCTGTGGGGGTCGGGGGCGACCCCGACTACGGGATATGCCACTTTAATTGCGGGAGCACCAGGGGCATGACTTTCCCGAAGGGACTCCTTATGGAGCATCACAAGCCCCCGCGCTACTTTTTTTCATTATTCGCGTTTATCTGCGTTAATCTGCGGTTTCTTTATTTGTTATTTTCGGTTAAGTCAATTATTTTTCCGCTACCAACACTCCCGCCTGTTCGGTCAATTGGATGAAATCGACTGGTTTGAAAGAGGTATCTTTCAGCCAGGATTCAACTTGATTGCGGGTATAACAGCCGCCAGTTTCTGTTCCTAAGAGCATGTTCACGGCAAAGAGCGCTGAGAATAGAGGTTCGGTTCCATCCTCCGAGATGAAGAAATCCTTGATTAGGAGCAGGCTGCCGGAGGGCATGGCTTCGTTCAGTTTGTTCACAATTACTCGGTTCTGATCTTCTCCCCAGGAGTGGATGATGTTAGACAGCAGAGCCACGTCGCAATCAGTGGGCAACGGATCGGAATGGAGATCTCCGGCACTGAATGAAACTCTATCCGGAACATCTGACTTAGCGCGGTGTTCTTCAAATATGGGTTCGACTTCGGGTAGATCGAAGACGACTGCCTTGAGACCGGGGAAATGGTTGCAGGCGCTTAAAGCATAAGTTCCGGGACCTCCTCCTGCGTCGAGAAACTTGCTACGACCGGAAAGGTCTACTTCCTGCCAGAGCTTCTCTGCAGAAATCCTGGCGATATTGGACATGCCGTCGATGAAGTTGCGAAGCTCCTTCGGGGATCGCTTCTTATCCGGATCCCTCAAAGAGCGACCGGTCGGCAGCACATCCCCTACCCTCGACCATTGTTCCCACAGGTTCAGATTGTGGTTTAGGATGTCCCCCTGATAGTGAGGAGAAGCTTTGACCAGCAGAAGCTGAGTTATCTCGGAGTTGGCGAATGAGCCCTGCTTCTTCTGGAGCATTCCCATTGCTGCCAGGGCATTGAGAAAAATCTCGGTAGCGCGCAGATCCCACTCCATTTGCCTGGCAAACTCAGATGCCGAAACAGATCTGCCCGCTATACGGTCGAAAAGATCGAAGCGGTTCGCGGTCAATAACAGGATCGATTCGCGATAGGCGTTGGTTTTCTCAGACAGCTCTTTGGTTAAAATTGGAATCTTCGGATCTATTGGATTCATTATCTCTCCTCAGGAATTTATTCAGTACATAATTATACGAAAGAAAATGGAAAAATGGAATACGAAAAATTGGAAATGCGCGAAACGAGGTGGTATTCAGGCAAATAAAGAAAGGGCGCCATGTAAGGAAATGACGCCCTGAAGCTTTCAGAATCCTAAATATTGAATTCCTGACTATTTCACCAGTATCATTTTCTGTGATTGCATAAAATCATCCGTTTCGAAGCGGGCAACGTAGATTCCTGAAGGGAAATCGCCGGCATCCCAGACAAGCTGATAAGATCCCGGCTGACGCCAGCCTTCAACCAGTTGTTCCACTATCTTGCCCTGAAGGTCAAATACCGAAAGTTTCACATTGGATGCCTTGGGCAAATCGAAGGAGAGGATGGTGGTAGGATTGAAGGGATTGGGGTAGTTTGGGGACAATTTATTTCCTTCAACCGGGATCTGAGAGAGAACCAATTCTATAGCACTCGGCATACCATCAAATCGAACATCATCGATGTACCAACCGTTACCCACTGTATAGGCATCATAATTCGAAGTGAAGTAAAATCCTATTCGTATAGTAGAATCTATAAAGGTGGCTAAAGGTAAATAGCCTTGCGACCAGGCATTATTATTTCCGTCATAGGGTCCTCCAAATCCGGGAACGTCCTGCCATGGTCCATTATTCACGCTTATCTGAACTCGGCCTTGATCTCCACTTCCCATATTATACCAGTGCCAGAAGAACAACTCCGGCTGTTGTCCCTGCAAAGGGATAAGCTCAATTAAAGGGCTGACCTACCGCGTATTGGCATTGGTAGAATAATTGCCTCCGAGAATTGTCCCGGCACAGTTTTGCCCCGAATGGGCACTATCAGGTCCAACTGAAGGTATCCCTACCTGCCACAGTCCATTGTCGCCACCCCAGTCGCCTACACCTGACTCAAAATCCTCTGGATTTGGAAATATTTCATCACCTGCACTTATAGACACATCATCAATATACCAGCCAGATCCGACGGTGTAGGCATCATAATTCGATTCGAAGTAGAATCCAATCCTTACGGTCA
>CBDUWK010000471.1:0-2286 GCA_965370905.1 uncultured bacterium
CGTCAAGATCGTTGAAATTCGGATACGTCTCTCCCATCCCGGGACCCAGACTGAAAGGTGAGGTGAGCTGAGATGGCGAAGTGGGCGTGGCACCTATACAGGCCAGGTCGAATGCCTTTTGACCGGCTTCCGAGATCAGTTTTTCCGCGATATCTATAGCTGATAATTCAACGTTGGTCGTCATCAGTGTCCAATCGTTATAGAGAATCGTCTGGTTCAGCGAAGGCAGTAATAGGCTGAACAGTATCAAGGCTCCCAATACGAGCATCATCTGACCTGTATTTACCATGATGGCACCTCAGATATATATCTCATTTTCATCACTATTCTTTGCTTAATCCCCAGTGGTGGCAAAAGCTATCTCTTCACAAGTTGCAATACCTTCTTTTATCCTCTCGCGTCCAGAAGCGCGCAGGGTTAACATGCTATTTTTAATGCCCTCTTCTCGAATCGCGTCCTCATTCACCTCATCCCCTGATTCCAGAATTATCCGACGAATTTGTTTAGTAAAAAATAGTGCTTCGTGGATGGCTGCTCTGCCCTTGAATCCGTTATTGCAATTTTCACAACCTACAGTTTTGTAAAAGGTGGTATTCTCTATTTCTGCGTCAGAGAATCCCAGGCTTGCAGGAACTTCGTAAGCCAGTTCTGTGTCCACCACTTTGCATTCGCTGCATATTGTTCTGATCAACCGTTGTGCCACTACGATATTGATAGCATAAGCGATCAGAAACGGCTCAACTCCCATTTTGAAGAGTCGCGATACTGCTGCAGGGGCATCATTGGTATGCAGCGTGGAAAATGTCAAATGCCCCGTGTTTGCCAGCTTAATGGCTATGTCTGCCGTAATTTTATCGCGCATCTCACCTACCATCACAATGTCCGGGTCGTGTCGCAAAATGGCGCGGATGGCTGCTTCGAAATCGAGGTTGTGGCCGATTTTGATCTGACGAGCACCGTATATCATGTACTCAACCGGATCTTCGACGGTCAGCACATTCACCTCTGGTGAAATAACCTGATGCAGCGCCGCTATTAGCGTGGTTGATTTTCCGCATCCAGTGGGACCGGTGAGGATGACCATCCCCTGCGGTTTGGTGATTGCTTTGGTAAAGTCCTTCTTGGCCTGCTCCTGGAATCCAAGTTGTCCCAGATCGGAGATAACCTTTCGGTCGTCTAACACTCTAATGACTATCGATTCAAGTTTGCGTCTGTACTCTGCAGCCACAATAGGAATAATTGAAACGCGGAATCGAATCAAGTGACCGTCTATGCTCCTCTGAATAAATCCATCTTGCGCTGTGTCGCGTTCGAAGCGATCAACATTGCGGGTTCTGTCTTTAACTACCGCCGCTATCGCTTCGGGTTTGATAAGCTCCTGCGTATGCCAGTGTTGCAATTTGCCATCAATCCGAAAATAGAAATCGGAAGTATTTTCAGCACCCGGTATAATATGAACGTCAGAACTGCCCCTGCGGGTTGCCTCCAGTAGACAGCCTTCTATAAGGTTGATGATAAGAGATTGATTGATTTCCAGATCTAACTCTTCTTCATCAACCCCTTCATCCGCTTCCTCGTCTATTGTCTCGAAATTAGCCGATTCTTCTATAATTTCTAAGAATTCATTGGTTGTGGGATAGATTGTTTCAATCCACTCACGCACATGTTCCTGGCGGGAATATGCCATTTCGACGTACTTGAAGCCGAATTGCTTTGCCAGCAATACACGATCACGGTTTGTTGGATCGTCCGTGAGGACCAGCAATGTATCCCGCCTTTTACCTTCAATGCGATAAGGAAGGATATTATTGGATAACATTCTATGCCGGCTGTTCCTTTCAACAGCTTCATAGATGTTTTTCACAAATTCTATCTTGGCTTCATCGATCTCCTCTTTTTCAAGATCAATTTCGGAGAAAGCGAAGACGCGTGCTAATTCACGGTAAATATCATGTCTATCACAATTGAGATCATCGACCAGGATTTCGCCCAGCTTCCGCCGCGAATCCATCTCCGCCGACTGCAGCAACATAGCCTTGTCCAGCATCTCCTGGTCGATTACACCCCGTTGAACTAGTATTTCACCAGTGCGGGTAACTTTCCTTATGTCTTCCTTTATGGCCATATTTTATTGTACACCGGGCATTTTGGGTTTAATAACTGCAGTTTCAGAACTTACGATGGTTATTGCGGTCATAACTACCATGATCATCATTGCAATGGCAACCTGAATGAGATCTATTATGTTGCGCAGATTGTGTGTCGTCTCCTGTTCTTAATAATATG
>CBDUWK010000472.1:0-2261 GCA_965370905.1 uncultured bacterium
GCTGCCTGCAAACTCCCGTTTGTTTTGTTTTGATCGGGATCCGGAAGCTTTGAAAACCACACGTGCCATTACCAAAAACGACCCGAGAGTAACCTTAATTCAAGATAGCTATTCGGAGATGGCTAATTATCTCCCAAAAAGGACGGCAACCGGTGTGCTCTTGGATCTCGGTCTTTCATCTGATCAGCTTGAAGGAGATCGTGGTTTCTCATTTAGTCACGATTCACCTTTGGATATGCGCTTCGATCCCAATACCGAGACGTCAGCTTTCGATGTAGTCAACAGGTATTCTATCGAAAAAATGCGCGATATCTTTTTCAAGTTTGGCGAAGACCCGCTCTCACCACGTGTAGCTCGTAGTATCGCCGTTAGAAGACAATCGAGTGCCATAAGAACCTCAGACGAACTCAAAGAAGTCATCGAAAATTCTGTGCCGCAGAGATTTAAAAACAAAACAGTAGCAAGAATTTTTCAGGCCATAAGAATTGAAGTAAACAGTGAAATAGAACATCTGGAAGCGGGGCTTAGGGTTGCCTGGGATACACTCCAAGTCGGCGGTGTTCTGTGCGTTATTTCATACCATTCCATCGAAGACCGCAGGATGAAACGGTTCATCGCTGAAAAAGTTAAGGGTTGTACCTGTCCACCGAAATTTCCAGTATGTGCGTGCGGTAAAAAACCATCCGCAAACAAACTCACTTCATCAGCTCTTAGGCCTTTTGCAAAGGAAGTACGTCTTAATCCGAGATCACGAAGTGCCCGGCTGCGCGCCGCAGTTAAAATTGCAAACGAATAATTTCGTCTCGGATTATTAAACTAAATTCCATACGATTTCTGAAAATGAACCAGCGAACCGGATCAGGATTACAGAAAAAACGTAGAGCGAATTCGCGAAGGGGAACCGCGAATTCCAAATTCCTGCGAGCGCGCAATCGGGTGCAAAGACCTTCAGGGCCATACCGCCCGCGAAGAAAACCAAGACCAAGTCGGGATAAAAGTGTTCGTAATTTTTGGTTACTTGCTGTTCTTATATTCATGATCTTCAGTTTCGGGCAGATATGGAAAGAGAGCCAGGTATCTCGTCTATGTGCTAATGTCGATAGCCTCCGCACTCGGCAATGGGAGTTGGATGAGAAATTTGTGTCCCTGCAACTCAAGTTTAAGGAAATCTCTTCCTATCCTCGGATTGAGCCCCTGGCACGTGCCCAATTAGGAATGCATCCTGCTCCCGATCCACCGGTAGTGATCTCCACAGTCGATGAACAATTTCTGGCGTTTAGACGAAAAGCTTTCGAGGACAGGTCAAGATGAACAAATCGAGGAAAAGAAGGAAAAAGACTATCCATCCTTATCCTGCGGCTGGCCGAGTTTGGAGAATGCGCATTGTGGCTTTCGCGATCATCTTAGCTTTTCTGCTGTTAAATGTCAAACTCTTTAAACTGCAAATCCTTGAAGGAGAAAAGTACGCTCAGAAAGCTCGGGGACAACAAACCAAGAGAGTTCCCTTGGAATCTCGGCGAGGTTCCATTCTCGATCGCAGTGGAAATGAACTGGCGGTAGATCTGCCACAACAGTACACTATTGGGGTTCATCCCAAGCAAGTCAAAAACAGTAAAATTCTCTGTCAAGAACTCGCCGGTTTTACCGGCAGACCTTCATCGCATTATCATAAACGACTGCAGACACCCTCAAAGTTTATCTACCTTGAATGGCGGCTTTCACAATCTCAGGCTGAACGTTTGAATTCTCTTAACATCGGAGGATTGACGCTTAAAAAGACAACTGGACGCTTTTATCCTTATAATTACGCTACCTCTCAAATTCTCGGCTATACGGATGTAGATGGACGAGGAATAGCGGGACTGGAATTGCATTGCGAGGATATCCTCCAGGGGAGAAAAGGCTGGGAGACTCACCAGCGGGATGCGCGCGGTACCAGCTTCTGGGATCCTCTAAAGAGTTATGCCTTACCCAGAGATGGTGGAACTGTAAGGCTCTCCCTTGATATTGTGGCTCAGGAAGTTCTGCGTTATGAACTTGTGGAAATCCTGAAGAAGCATAGAGCCCAATGGGCGGGCGGGATATTGATGAATCCCACCACAGGCGAAATTTTGGCAATGAGCAGCGTGCCCGATTTCGATCCCTCTCGGCCTGAATCCGGATCACAAGCTAATCATAAACTCCGCCCCATGACTGATCTGATTGAACCAGGTTCAGTCTTTAAAATCGTCCCGGCAGCAGCAGCGCTTGATAAAGATAAA
>CBDUWK010000473.1:0-2252 GCA_965370905.1 uncultured bacterium
AACTTCTGCGGCACCCACCTAAAAAAGTCCAAAAAGCGACTCCCAGGCATAGATGCACATATTGGTTTCAACAAATTTAATTTGCGCGAGCACCAGAATTTATTCTGGTGTGATAAAACGAAACTGCGGATTACGCAGATATAAAATGTTGGGTTATCCGTCGATGACGGAATTAACCCAACCTACTAGCTAGCTGATCAGTAAAACTTGGAGCAAATAAATGATAACAGCCGGAATTGACATGGGTGCGAAAAACATCCGTGTGCTGATTCTAAAGGACGGTGAGGTGGTTGCCCGAGCCGAACACCTGGCCGGTTTTGATACCGCTGAATCGGCGGAAATCGCTTTCAAGCAGGCTTTGGAACAGGCTGGCATAACCAAGGATCAAATCGACAAGATCGTCGCCACCGGCGCAGGTCGCGAATCCGCGCCGTTAGCTCAGGAATCGGTAACGGATGTGGGCGCAGCTGCGCGCGGCGCTAAGAAGCTGATACCAAAGGCGCGCACTGTTATTGACGTTGGCGCGGAAGAAGGTCGCGCCATTAAAACAGATGAATTGGGTAAAGTCCTCGACTTCGCTGTCAACGAGAAATGCGCCGCCGGAGCTGGTTCCTTCACCGAAGCGATGTCACGGGCTCTCGAAGTGCCGCTGGAAGAATTTGGCGCCCTCTCGCTTCAATCCACGCAGACTACACCCATGAACGCCCAATGCGCGGTCTTCGCTGAATCGGAAGTTGTATCACTGCTGCACGCCAAGACGCCCAAGCAGGACATAGCTCGTGCGGTTCATGACGCCATAGCAGACCGTATTGTGTCCATGGTCCGCCGTGTCGGTATCGAACCTGAAATCGCTCTTATCGGAGCGGTATCCCGCAATCCGGGCTTCGTCGATTCCTTGAAACGCGGCCTGGAGCGAGACGTTACTATCCCTGAGAATGCCGAATACGTGAGCGCCCTCGGCGCCGCCCTTGTCGCCGCGGATGGGTAAAACCCGTGTTTTGAAATCCTGAAAATGTGCTCTTATAGTAAAAATTTTGGAGAAAATAAATGGCAGAGAGAGAATTCTGGCGCTGGAAAGAGTATAATTGGTATGACGAAAACATTGACTGGAATGGGTGTGAGACCATTACCGCGGGGATAGACGTCGGTTCCGTCAGTTCGCAAGCTGTTATAATGGTGGATGGCAAGCTTTACGCCTTCTCTACTACTCGCACCGGCAGCGATAGCCCGCAGAGTTCCCATAAAGCGCTCGATATGGCGCTCCAGGGAACCGAAATGAAATTGGATGATATCCACTATACTGTAGGCACCGGCTATGGGCGTGTTAACGTGCCTTTTGCCAATAAGGCTATCACCGAAATCGCCTGCCACGCACGTGGTGGCAATTACATGTATGGTAACTCCGTTCGCACTATATTGGATATGGGTGGTCAGGACTGTAAAGCCATCCACTGCGATGAGCGCGGCAAAGTAACCAACTTCCTGATGAACGACAAGTGCGCTGCCGGAACCGGTCGTGGCATGGAAGTATTTGCTGACCTTCTGGCCGTGCCAATTGAAGATATCGGTGATCTCTCCTTCCAGGTTGAGAAGGAACCCGAACCGGTTTCGTCGACCTGCGTAGTCTTTGCCAAATCCGAGGCTTCTGCGCTGCTGCGCAAAGGTTGGCCTAAGAATAAGGTCATCGCGGCATATTGTAATGCTATGGCGCATCGCGTGGTAACCCTATTAGAACGCATCGGCGTTGAGAAGGAATTCGCTATCACCGGAGGTATAGGTAAAAATAAAGGTGTGGTCAAGCGCATCGAAAAAGAACTCGGCATCGAAGCTCTGAAAACTGATGGTGATGCGCAAATCGCTGGAGCTCTCGGCGGCGCCCTTTTCGCAAAAGCCCTTCTTGAAAAAAGTAGAAGATAACTAACAGCTAACGGCTAACTGCCAAAGGCTAAATCATGAAAGCAAATTACGGCTACATGGATGGTAGCGGCGAGTACTACATCACTATCGATACCGATAAGTGCGTCGAATGCTCGCACCGCGCCTGTGTAGAGGGTTGCCCCAAGGGCATGTTCCAGATCTTCACTGACGATTACGACGACGAAGTCGTAGAGATCAAAGAAGAATTCCGCAAGAAGATCAAGTACGATTGCGCTGACTGCAAACCGACCACCGACCGGCCGCCGCTGCCCTGCCAGGTGGCGTGTACACCGAGCGCGATAGAACATTCCTGGTAATATCCGTGAACCGTGAAC
>CBDUWK010000474.1:0-2242 GCA_965370905.1 uncultured bacterium
GAATTAGCAGCAGGAAATAGAGAAAATGTATGTTTCCCCAACGTATCAAGGCATCGTCCTCAAGCGTGTGACAGATAGCACAATTTCAACTAACAATAACGTAAAGGCAATGAAAATATATGGTATGAAGAGTTCAGCTTTCTGCCTGTATTGGAGCACTCTGATTTTGCTCTTTTCCAGTTTGTCAATTTCTGAATATACTCTGCGCAGCGCTTCCGAATCGGTAGCGCGAAAGTATTTCCCCCCGGTCTGGTCAGCTATCTGGCCTAAAAGTTCCTCGTCAATTTCGACCTGAACCTGCTGGTAGGTTGTGCGCCCCCATTGGTCGCGGATTGGATAAGGAGCCATCCCTTCCGTTCCCACACCGATAGTGTAAACGCGAATTCCGAGCGCCTGTGCAGCAGATGAAGCAGTCAAAGGGTCGATCTCGCCGCGATTGTTCTGACCATCGGTTAAAAGGATAAGAATACGCGATTTAGCCATCGAATTACGCAACCGATTTACCCCATTGGCTATGGCCATCCCTATAGCTGTACCATCTTCAATGCCGCCCTCCGTTACCAGCTCTATGTTGACACGAGTTAGTAATTCCTTCAGTAAAACATAATCCAGCGTGAGCGGACATTGAGTGAAGCTTTGTCCTGCGAAGACCACCAATCCAATCTGGTCCGAAACTCGCCCACCGATGAACTCTGAAGCAACTGTTTTTGCCGCTTCCAAGCGGTTCTTGGGTCTGAAATCTTCTGCGAGCATGCTGGTGGAAATATCAAGGGCCAGCATGATATCTATACCTTCGGTCTCCATCTGGCGTTCTTTCAATAGCTTCTGTGGCCGCGCCAGAGCGACGATCAGAAGTATAATTATTATCCAACGAAGTGCTGGTAAAATACGACGTAACCCTGCTCCCAAACCTCCACCAGCAGCTCTAATGATACTGAGAGTTGGATAGCGCACTGGAATTTTTCTGGTTTTACCCCAGAATAGATTCGCTATACCTATAGCCGGAAGCAAAAGTGCCAGTAGAAGCCATAACGGATCCCGGAATTCCATCAGGCTGCCTCCTCGCTTAAAATAGGTTGGGGAGTGGGTTTAGTTTTATTGACGAAGATATAGGCGTTTTCGAGATCCCTCTGACAAGTCTCCGCATCTGGTCGATGTTTGGCGAACTTGGCCAGATCGGCATCCGAAAGGAGGTATTCCAAGATTGAATATAAATTCCGAATGTGCAAATGAGATTCGATATCTCTTAACAGCTGAAAGCTGGTGGATTCCATTGCAGGCACACCGAGACCTGCTTCGATGTATCGGCGTATAATTCCAGATAGGTCAGTGTAGTATAATTTAATATCCCCGGACTGAAAAAGCTTACGATCGCGCAGTGCATCCAATTCTTCGAGTGCGATTTCATGCGGAGGTCTGGGTGGCGGACCAACGTCTGTCTCTTCTTGCCCCTTCTTCTTGCGGTTGATCAACCATCTGACTAAGAAAAAGAGACCTGCTGTTCCCAGCAGTAATAGAAACCAGGGGATAAATTCAGACAAGTTATAAGCAGCGTCCTTTTGCCGGTTGGGTTGAAGCAGGTGGTGAGGTTGTTGGGTAGTGTCAACAATTGCCAGCATCGGCTCAGGAACTATGCCTCTGATGAAGACGATATTCGGTTCGGTGCTGATGGAATCCGTTTCACTGCCATCTCCTGAAATCCATTTAAATGGTATTGGCGGAAAGACACGATCTCCGGTTTTATAGCAGGTTGCCAGGATATCGAACACGAGAATGCTGTCGCTTTGGCTGTCATCGATTACAGGCGCTTTGGGGGAAGCGAGGAGTTCAAAGGGATTCAAAACTTTTGGTAAATCAGGCATCAGAAGCTGCCCCTCATCTGGCACTTGAACGCTGAGTTTAAGGTTCAGCGGATCACCGATCTTCATTGAGTCGGGAATCCCCTCTATCTCAACCCACAGGCTCGCCTGTGCGGTACATCCCAGACACAGCAGAAAAATTAACAGCGATGTAGCTATAATTCTCATCGCCTCTTCGCCCTCATCCGAAAGAATTTGGACAATGCCTTGACATAATCTTCATCCACGCGCAGTTCCACCAGGTCAGCGTCGCAGGAATGCAACAGATTGTAAAAGCGGTCGCGTTTGATCAGTGTCCTTTTCTTAAATTGTTCTCGCACTCGCCGATCGTAAGTATCTACCCAGAATGCCTCACCTGTTTCAGCATCTTGCAATTTAATGAG
>CBDUWK010000475.1:0-2225 GCA_965370905.1 uncultured bacterium
ATCCCGGTCAGCCGGGACGCCCTTTTTTGTCGCCCTTGACCCATAATCGGGGTCGTCCCTGACCCCGACATTTTCAGTGTTGTCATACCGAACTTGCCTGTCCCTTCGGGGATCCGGAATCCAGAAATCCGCGTAATCCGTGTAATCCGTGGTTCAGACAAAAATACATTCCGCAGTCGGCGTCGCCCCTGACCCCGACACCTGCTTACTCAGTAAGGTCTAACCACGCTTGCCCCTTCAGGGTCTTGTACCGACCCGTTTTTTAGGGGCGATCCCGGTCAGCCGGGACGCCCTTTTCTTTTCTGAAGGAATCACCTCGGGAAATGACGCTGTTTTTAAATTCAAAATTCTACATTCTGCATTCTAAATTCGGTACTCCGTCCCCTTTCCGCTTGCATTTATACTTCCCCTTTCGTATATTTTCAAATTAATTCAAATCCTCGATCTGAAAATCCGGAGTAACGACCAACATGATGATCCCTGCGCCAACCAATGACTTTAACAGTCGTAATCCCTTAATCCGCTTTTTTAAATCCCTGGCCTCCTATCCCGCTTCATTCTGGATGGCGAACACCATGGAGATCTTCGAAAGGATAGCCTGGTACGGCTTCTTCTCCGTATCCTCGCTCTATATCACCAGCTCAGTAGCTGAAGGCGGACTGGGATTCACTTCCGAACAGCGCGGTACGCTGCAGGCGGTCATTCCCTTTATACTCTATCTCCTTCCGGTATTGACCGGAGCTTTGGGCGACCGTTTCGGTTACAAGAAGACCTTTTTAGTGTCCTACTGCATCATGTTGCCGTCTTACTTCCTGCTGGGTCAGGTGCATACCTATGAGGTCTTCTTTTTTACTTTCCTGATGCTGGCTGTGGGAGCGGCAACCTTCAAGCCTGTCGTCACCGGGACTATTGCCCGCACCACCACCGAAAAGAACAGTTCCATGGGCTTCGGCATCTTCTATATGATGGTTAACGTAGGCGCGGTGATCGGACCGCTGCTGGTAGGCAAACTGCGCGGTTATTCCTGGGACTACATGTTCTATACCTCTGCTGCGGCCATCGGAGTCAACTTTATCTGGCTGCTGGTTTTCTATAAGGAACCCACCACCGAATCAGCATCGAAAGAGAAGCGCTCCATGAAGGAAGTCTTCACCGACATGGTCGAAGTACTGGGCAATCCCCGTTTCTTCCTGACGACATTCTCTATCCTCGTGTTATTAATGCTGGGAAGTCAGGGCTGGCTCACCTGGAAAACAGTCGTGTTCGCAGTTCCTGCCTGGTTGATCCTGAATCTCCTGGTTGATATCCCTCTGCGCAGAGCCGGTGCAGGCGCCATCATTAAACCGATGAAGGTGGGCAACTGGCGCTTTGCGCTGTATCTGTTGATTCTCTCAGGTTTCTGGACCTCCTTCAACCAGATCTGGATCACCATGCCGGAATACATCCGCGATTTCGTCGATACCAGTGACATGCTCCCCAGCTTGTGGGGTTTCTTCAGTTGGATGTCCACCATCAATCCCGATATCATCGTCCTGGTGATCAAAGATCACCTCCCCAACACCACCGCAATCGTGTCACAGCTTGATTTCTCTGGTATGGTTAACGAACTGTACCACGCTCTCTTAGCCGCCCGTATCCAGATCGAAGAGCTGGAACTGGGTGCTATCCTGATCCAGAATGGCATTAACAGCGGAGTTGCCTTGTCCAGTGAACAGCTTTTGGGATTAGCCAACCAATTGATCGAGACCGGGAGGCAGGTCAACCCGGAATACCTGATCAAGTTCGATGCCACCGCGATTGTCTGTTTCCAGATCATCGTCTCCTATATCATCGCCCGCTGGAATCCCTTCAATGCCATGGTCGGCGGCGTGATTATCGCTTCCATCGGCATAGGAGCAACTGCTTACTTGCATAGTGGCTGGCCCGTCGTGATCGCCATCGTCATATTCGCCTTCGGTGAAATGATGGCTTCACCCAAATCGCAGGAATACATCGGCAGGATCGCCCCGATGGACAAGAAAGCGCTGTACATGGGGTACTACTTCTGGGCGGTAGCGCTTGGAAACCTGTTCGGCGGTATCCTTTCCGGACAGCTTTATGGCAGCTTGGCCCGCGATGCTCAGCGTCCCGACCTGATGTGGCTGATCTTCGCCGTACTGGGATTAGCAACAGCGCTTCTCCTCGTCCTCTACGACCGCCTGATCATCAGGAAGATGAAGAAGGGC
>CBDUWK010000476.1:0-2212 GCA_965370905.1 uncultured bacterium
ACCAATACCATCACCGAAGACGCCAGGTGGATCGGTAGTGAATTTGATTGCTCTCCCGTTCTCCAGGTATGCTGCCGCGTCGGAGTAGTTATTAGCGTATACGTACTGCAATCCCCGTCGGTGCCCCTCATCCTCCATACCGACCGTAGCATAGTTGTTGTTATCATCCACGTCGTTAACAACATAATACTGCATAATTATTTCCCCGTCGCCGGTTTCAGTCTGGTGCACGGTTGGGTTGAGAAGTACTATCTCAAACGTCTCCTCATGCCAGTTCTGATATACCTCATATTGGAAACGGTTGATGGAACGACTCCATTCGATGGTGAATCTACCTTCGCTTTCATCGTACCGTGTAAACACGTCGATGTAACTGTAGCCACCGGTCGTGTCCGCTTTGAGATCGTCCCAGAAAACAGCGATCAGCGCCGGGGGACCTAAAGCAGAAGGCATGTTCCAGTTGCGGAAATTCGCCATCCAGGTTGAACCCATAGATATCCAGCCGTTGGAACAGATGGTTATTGTATCATAGTCAACTCCATAATACGTAAACGCAAATGGCAGTTCTACAACAGTTGACACGTCGTCTCCTAATTGGTGCAATTCAGCGTCGACACCACCGTAATCCGGATCGAGTTCGATCCATTCGAAAGCAGGCGCTTCATCGTAGCCGGAATCGGTATTGTCATAGGCATAGTAGCCATACGAATCAGGTCCCAGTGGGTCGGTCGATTGCAGCTCACCGAGCTGAACCGGGAAATTGACGGTTTGCACGAAGCCATCCGCAGCAGAAATTTCGAGATCGAGGATCACTTGCTGCCCTATCTGAGCCTCATTATCAATTTCTAAAGAGAAGGTCGAACTACTCAACCCCACGGTTCCAGTCAGCATTACCGGATATGTCGCTGTATTTGCAACGATCGATACTGCCGGATCTGCGCTGGTCAATGTACCGGTAGGCTGATTTGCGGTCAGAATTCCGGCATTGTATATTGATAAACGGAAATCAGCGGAGCCACCCGGCGTGAAGCTTCCATCTTCAACGGTAAGTTCTACCGGCATAAATAGCAGTCCACCCACCGGTAATAAAAATTTAGTTTGTTTGGTATTTGGGGCATCATTTTCGAGATCCAGCGTAAACTCTATCACGTGGCCTTCAGGGCAATGTGGCATCACATCGACCGTAAAAGTGGCTCCCACCTCCCCACCGGCGGACACTGTTCCAACAGAGGCAGAAGGACTGGTAACTGAAATATAACTGTCATTTTCTGAAAGTTCTGCGTTCACGCCGGTAATTTCCCCCGATCCATAGTTGTATAATGTAACCGTCAGGTCGGCGGTTTCACCGGCTGTTAAAGTCCCGGTACCAGCTATCGCAATCGAACTGATACCTAATGGAAACTCATCGATTGCTACCAGTATAGTGTCTTGCACATGCAGGTAATTCTGCTTAGAAGTAGTTACAAACAAATTCCCTTCGGTAATTGGTTCGACTTCGACTGCAACGGTTCCAGCGCTGCTGGTAACTCCCCCGGCGAGGACTTCGTCTTCCTTGTAGAAAGCTACATAAGCGCCCCCCAGTGGCGCCCCCGTGTCGTCTGTGATTGTGGCGGTAACGATTTGATTTCCCGGTGCAAGCTGCTCAGGAATTTCCAGATTAACTGTCTGCGGTACCTTTGTCCAGATGGGAAGTTCAGGATCTCCTAAGATGTTGTACACATGAAAGTAGAATTCTGCAAAATCTCCTGTGCCGGTATTATCTGGAAAACCGTAATAGAGCTCGAATTTGGAACGAATCGTGGCCTGCCCGACCCGGTATAAGTTCTCTTCCAATAAACCTTCAAAGAAACCAGCATACAAGGCGTTATTCCATTTTGTATTTGTGTGCAGATCTGAGGGTCCGACGAATGCTACTCCTCCAATGGGATTTACCGGTGTTCCCGCGCGAATCCACGCTTCACCGAAGCATGGATCAATACTAACATTGCCGAAATCGCCGGTATTGCAGACCATACTGACGACTACCGGGGTATTATATGTATTGAGTAGACTATTCACGTGCTCAACTCCGAATACCGGATACTGCCATCCGTTAGCGTCTGCCCAGCCGCGGTAGGCAACTATTCCGACACCATCATTAAGAGACTCTGTGATGAGACTAGTGCCGGGGTAAGGGGGCCCCTGCCCCTGCCAACAAAACACTGTATCCACC
>CBDUWK010000477.1:0-2201 GCA_965370905.1 uncultured bacterium
AAGTGACCCCAAAATGGGCTTTCTAAGCCTGAAGCTCAGGAAAGCGCAGTTACAATGCATCAGGACTGCACTGAGCCACTATGAGAACTTTTTCGTTATCGGTCCTCTGACGCCACTGCGTTATGTGCCGCATATTGCCGCGCTTTATGCCTTTAGCCGCTACGCCGACGATTTAGCCGATGAAGTGTCGGACGTAAGGGAAGCGGAAGAGCGGCTCAATGATTGGCAGAATGAACTGAGACGCGCCTTGGACGGTGATCCTTTCAACCCCATTATGCGGGCTCTCCAGAATTCCGTTTCACAGTTTAACCTTCCCCACCAGCTTCTACTTAACCTCTTGAGTGCTTTTAAACAGGATATTACTACCACCCGCTATGATACCTTCGAGCAAGTTCGGGACTACACCTGTCGTTCTGCTGACCCCGTCGGTCGATTGGTATTGCGAATCTATGGCTACGATGATCCCGAACTTGATGAATTGTCAGATAACATATGTACCGGACTGCAATTGGCCAATTTCTGTCAGGATGTGGGGGAAGATGCCGCGCGCGGCAGAATATATATCCCGCTCGATGAATGCAGAAAATTTGATGTCGATCCAATTGAGATTCTCGATAGAAGTCCCAGCCAGCGTCTGGAACGGCTTCTCCTCTTCCAGAACATCCGCGCCTACCGATTTTTGCAGAGAGGCTTTCCACTTGCGGAACGTCTTAAAGGAAGACTGAAGATAACCATTCGGTTGTTCGCACTTGGGGGTGTCCAAATCTTGGAAAACCTGCGTAAAGATCCGCTGGTCGCTTTGTATAACCGAGAAACATTGGGTGCGAAACAAAAGCGAAGAGCGCTGCTCGCTTCATTTAGAAAACTAAAACAGCAAATCACATCACCAAACGCTTCACCGACAACGGCAGATTCAATTAAACCGGATTAGCCCTTTTATGCACTCTTCGGCTGATTTAGAAAAAGCCTATCAACACTGCGATGAAATCGCCCGCCAGAGGGCACGCAATTTCTATCCTGCTTTTCGGATCCTTCCAAAATCCCGCCGTTTAGCCCTGTCGGCTTTTTACGCTTTCTGCAGCCTGTCAGACGATATTGCCGATGACAGCTATGGTTTAACTGCTGAGGAAAAACTTGAAAAGCTTAATAAATGGCGCTCTACCTTAGATAGTTGCTTGGGTGGTGAGGCGGATTCTCCTCTGTTTATAGCCTTGAAAGATACGATTCGTCGCTATGAACTTCCTCAAAAGCCCTTTTACGATTTACTGGACGGCATTGAGATGGATTTCAATGTGCGGAAATATCAGACCTTCGATGAACTTGAAGACTATTGCCGCAAAGTCGCATCATCGGTTGGGCTGGTATCTGTCCGAATATTCGGTTGCAGCAATGACGGCGCCGACGAGTACGCGGAAACTCTCGGGATAGCCTTCCAACTCACCAATATTATCCGGGACGTCTCTGAAGATCTCCAACACAAGCGTATTTACCTTCCTCAAGAAGACATGAGAAGATTCTCATACTCCGATGCAGATTTGCGCGACCAAATATATGACCAGCGCTTCGTCGCACTCATGCAATATCAATATGAACGCGCTATAAGTTATTTCCAGCGTGCTCGCCCCGAACTCGCCGGAGCACAGGCCAAGAATCTTCTTACTGCAGAAATCATGAAAGATATCTATTATCATACTCTCCAAGTAGTAAAACGGCAAAACTTTGACGTCTTCTCTAAACGCATCTCAATATCAAAATCTAAGATGATTACCGCAATTGCGGCAGCATTGTTAAGACGTTTAATCCCATCCCCAAAATTCGATCCCACTCTCCGAGGGACCTAACTACACTTATACTCCACAACACGAGTTTTCTTCAGACCTTAGAAATAATAGGAATTATTCTTGATTTTTGTCTCTAAAGCCACTATTATCTATGAGGTTGAAGCTCAAGGTAGATATGACAGAAAAAAACCATTTCCAGGTGTTAGGCATTCCGAGTACTACCACAGAACGTCAAATCAAAGATGCCTATAGAGCTCTTGCCAAGAAGTTCCATCCTGACGTTAATCCCGGTAATCCAGTTGCAAGCGAGCAGTTTAAGGAAATTGCTCATGCGTACTGGATTCTATCCGATCCCGAAAGAAAAAATGCATATCTAAAGGCAGAAGCTTTTAGTGAAAATGCTACCCCCAGGAAGCGGCC
>CBDUWK010000478.1:0-2199 GCA_965370905.1 uncultured bacterium
GAAATTTATAAAGTCTTCTGTACCGGGAAACACCGATACTCAAATATCGGTGTTTTTTATTTTTAATTCCTTGCAATTGGAACGATGATTTCGTATCTTTTATATCTATATTTGAAAAATTGAGAGAGGCTTCAGATGCGAGCTACGCATACGGTATTGATGACGATACTTGGAATCCTGTTGCTATGCAGCCCCATGACAGTGTCGTGGGCCGGCAACATTCACCCCTACCTGATCGGACCGCACCGGTTGACCGTTACGGGCGACTCTGTTGACGTATGGGTTTTCTTAAATGATCGCGGGTTCCAAGATGAGCAGGAATTAACCCTCGCTCTCAAGAATGCAGAACAGAATATGCTGCTGCGCAACCGGATTCGCCGCCAAAAGGTGAAGATTGGATCATTGGTGGACGAACGTGATCTTAGAGTCAACGAGGATTATGTAAATACGATCTTAGATTTAGGTGGGCGTTATCGAACCGTAAGCAGATATTTCAACGCAATCTCCCTCAGGATTCCACAAAAACTCCTTTCGGCTATATCAGAATTAGCTTTCGTCAGAGAGATTAGACCGGTTGCAAAAGCCCGGCGGATACTGCCCGAATCTGATTGGTCCCGACACATTCCTCGCTCTTTGCAGCCGCTTGGAGTGGATGAGCTCGATTATGGTCCCTCCTACGATCAACTAAACCAGATTAATGTAGTAGCGGTGCACGATTCGGGATATTCGGGCGCGGGAGTGCTGGTTTGTCTCCTCGATACTGGATTCTTTACCGACCATGAATCGCTTATCAACCAACCTGTGATGGCCGAATGGGATTTCATCAACAATGATCCCGAGACGCAGAACGAACCTGGTGATGATGATGATCAGCATAATCACGGCACCTATACATTTTCCGCACTCGGGGGAGCTCATGAAGGGGACCTCTATGGTCCGGCTTACGGGGCTACGTTTATATTGGGTAAAACCGAGGATATTACCATGGAGCAACCCATTGAGGAAGATTGGTACGTGGCCGGATTGGAATGGGCTGACAGTATAGGTGCGCAGGTGGTTTCCACTTCGTTGGGTTATCTGGACTGGTATCAGTTCAGTGATCTGGATGGCAATACAGCGGTAACTACGATTGGGGTTGATATCGCGGTGGCGAACGGTATTATCTGTGTAACTGCAGCAGGCAACGAAGCAAATTCCTCTTGGGGGCATATAATCGCCCCTGCGGATGCTGATAGTGTTATCGCGGTGGGTGCAGTTAATGGTGAGGGGGAAATCGCCAGCTTCAGCTCACCTGGTCCCACATTTGACGGCAGAACTAAACCCGAAGTATGTGCGCGTGGCGTGGACACCTGGTGTGCAGGACCCTGGGGGGGAAGTACCACTGCTTACGGAGGGTTGAACGGAACTTCGCTCTCAACTCCGCTCGTCGGCGGCTCTTGTGCTCTTATACTTGAGGCTCACCCTGACTGGACGCCCATGATGGTACGGCAGGCATTGATGGCTACTGCCGATAATGCATCTGCGCCGAATAACCTTTACGGCTGGGGCATAATAGACGTCTTGGCGGCGATCAATTATAATTTCCCACCACAGATTATCGGCAGACATCCAGCCCCGGTTATGGTTTACGTTCCTCCAGACAGCACTCTGGATTTCTGGGTATCCGCCACCGACTATGAACAGGACCCGCTGATTTATCGCTGGCTGGTAGATCAGGTGGAAATAACCAGTGGAATTGATTCTGTTTTCAGCTACCTTTGGTCGTCATCTGGAATTTACGAAGTTTCCGCCATCGTGGAAGATTCTCACATGGGTGCAGACACTGCATCATGGCAGGTTGAAGTCGATCTACTTGGAGTAGGTAGTGGTGCAGCGAATGGAAATCTGCCGCTTGATTTTGCTTTATACGGTGCTTTTCCCAATCCATTTAACGCATCCACCACGATCGCCTTCGATCTTCCTCGCTCTGTACATGTGTTACTTACTGTTTACGATCTCGGAGGTCGTACTATCAGAACACTCGCAGATTTCGAGATGAAGGCAGGCAACCATCAAGTAGTATTCGAGGCTGCCAACCTGGCTTCCGGAATATACGTATGTAGAATTAAGGCTGGCGAATTCAGCGCGGCCAGGAAACTGGTTTATTCTAAGAAGAAAACTCCCGGTTCTAAGTATGAAAAATACAAGCCGCAGTTCCTG
>CBDUWK010000479.1:0-2197 GCA_965370905.1 uncultured bacterium
TGGCTAAATTCAGTTTTATTCCACGAGAGGCAGTTGCTGTTATTCAAGAAAAAGCAAAGTTCGATATCAAACGAATTGAAGAGGTCGAAGCTGAAGTTCACCATGACGTGATAGCTTTTTTAACCTCTGTGGCGGAGAATGTCGGTCCAGAGGCACAGTATATCCACCGTGGTTTGACCTCCTCGGATGTACTCGATACGGCTCTCGCCTTGCAATTGAAGAAAGCAGGTGAACTTCTGTTAGAGGATCTCTGGCAGGTTAAAGAGACTCTCGGGCAACTTGCCGTACAATACAAAGAAACAGCCATGATTGGGCGCACTCACGGCGTGCACGCAGAACCGATCACATTTGGTTTGAAATTAGCTTCCTGGTACAGTGAAACACTGAGGCACACCGAACGTATGAAGGAAGCTCTTGAACAGGTGATGTGCGGGAAAATTTCTGGTGCTGTGGGGACATTTTCGCACATAGAGCCCCGCGTCGAGGACGACGTGTGTCGCGAATTAGGACTTACTTATGAACCGGTCGCTTCACAGGTTGTATCTCGTGACAGGCATGCCCAATGGCTTACTACTATTGCGCTGGTAGGAGCTTCGTTGGAGAAATTTGCTCAGGAAATCAGGCATCTGCATCGCACTGAAGTCGGCGAAGTACTGGAAGGTTTCGGCAAAAAGCAAAAAGGCTCTTCGGCAATGCCGCATAAACGCAATCCCATTTTATGTGAACGGATCTGCGGTATGGCCAGACTGCTCCGAGGTTATGCTGCGAATGCCCTCGAAAATGTAGCCCTATGGAATGAGCGTGACATCTCTCATTCATCGGTCGAGAGGGTAATCATACCGGACAGTGCGCACACGCTCCATTATATGCTGAAGACTTTCGATAAAGTATTAAATAACCTCGAGGTGCGACCCGAATCAATGGCAGCCAATCTGGGAGCTACGCGGGGCGCTATTTACTCTGAATCAGTGCTATTAACACTGGCTGATAAGGGGGTATCCCGGGATGAAGCTTACCGTATAATCCAGCGTAACGCGCTGAAAGCGGTCGAGACCGATTCCGATTTCCAGGAGCTTTTGCTCCAAGACGAGGAGATTAAATCACACCTTTCTGATGAAGAGGTGTCCGCCTGTTTCAAACTTGAGAAGGCGCTTCAGAGAGTGGATGATATTTTTGCCCGTATAGGCTTAACTTAGAATATATAACGCTAAGCTGCGATATAAGGAGTGATGGCTTTGCAAAAAATACAGAAAAAAGAGTTGCTTTGCGAAGGGAAGGCGAAGAAAGTCTTTCTAACCTCTGACGAGGATAAACTTATTCAGGAATTTAAGGACACTGCTACAGCTTTTAATGGAGCCAAGAAGGGGAGTATATCAAAGAAAGGGGAGATCAACAACACCATCTCCGCATTCTTATTCGAGTATCTCGAGAACTATCACATCCCCACACACTATATTGAGAAGGTATCCTCCAACGAAATGCTCATCAAGAAGCTCGATATCATACCAGTTGAGATAGTGTTGCGCAATTTGGCGGCCGGGAGCCTTTGCACCAGGTACAAGCTCGCAGAAGGAACAGAAATGGAATATCCCATTCTCGAGTACTACCTTAAAGATGATGAGCTCCATAACCCTATGATAAACGAATATCACGCCTATGCTTTCGGTCATGCCACGCCCGATGAAACGCGCGCCATCAACCGGATCGCTTCCAAGGTAAACGCTATCCTCAAATCCTTTTTCGATAGGCGCAATCTGGTTCTGGTCGATTTCAAGTTGGAGTTCGGGAAAAGAGGAACCGAGATCTATCTCGCCGACGAAATAAGTCCTGATACCTGTCGTATTTGGGATAAAAAAACGCATAAGAAACTGGATAAGGATCGTTTCCGTTTCGATATGGGTGGGGTGGATAAGGCTTATGCTGAATTGCGTGATCGCATAGTCAACGCCTGATGCGCTTAGCACCTGATGGAAAAATAATCTGGGGACCTGCAGCAGTTTTATCTGCCCTATGCTTGATTATCTCATTGGTTCTGTTTAATCACGCATCGCCCTGGATAGCAGCTTTTGGATCTCTTCCGTTTATTTTAACTGCGGTGTTTTTTCGCGATCCAGAGCGAGAAGTACCCCAAGTACAGGGTGCGGTAGTTGCACCGGCGGACGGAAGAATAATCAAAATCGCAAGAAATTCAGTTGCC
>CBDUWK010000480.1:0-2170 GCA_965370905.1 uncultured bacterium
ATCAAAAGCTGGAGGCTCCGCCTCACTCTCCCTTGAGGTAGAGACCATCTCAGCCGGCAGCAGTGAAGGATAGTATATTCGGATTACCTCCCACCCGATCGCCTTACCCATCAGCGATGCAGTAGTCTCGTTCATGGTTCGAAGCTCTTCGTTCGTGAAATAATTCATGCCCAGCGGGCGCAAGGTCAGGTAATTGTGTATCCACTCGTGAGCGATCACTTCAACGATCCACGTCAGATTGGCTGTCTCCTGTACCATGGTTGGATAGGTTCCCATTCCACCGATAGGCACGACAAGCGCCGAGACATCCAGACTCTCTTCGATACCACCCTCGAGATTCACTTTCCGTTCAAGCGTCAGGTCCACATCGAGGGTGATATTCGCGATCTGGCGGATGACCTCCCGCGGTGAAACGATGAGCGCATTTGGAAGCGGGTCGAAGGTGAACACCACCGGTGGGAAAGGCGCGCCCCCTAATTCCAATCCCATTTCTGCAATCACAATCGCCACCTGCTCCTGAAGGACAGTCTCAGCGGGCGGTCCGAGCTGGTTGACCTGGTTGCGGATGTTCTCCAGGTTTTCCAAACTCTCCTGGAGAGCAGAACTGGCTTGGTCCACATCCGGATCCCCCAGCGCTTCCTGTACTTCCCGCTCGGTCTGCTGTGCCCTTCGCACCTGCTCAAGATAATCAAGGACCAACTGCACGCGCTCGTCCTCACCCGCGTATGCTGCAGGGTGAAGGCTGAGTTGACTGAGCTTCTCAAAGGAAGCCTCGATAGTCCAGCTAAGATAATTGAACTCCACCGACCGGGTGAAGAGCCGGGTCCGATCCACAACATCATGAACATTCAGACCGCTTCCGCCCAGAAGCAAAATTACAATAAAAAGCAGTGAACCGCGCTTAATAACGCGCCAGAACTTTGTGAAGACACCCACTGAACGCATGGTGGCATGATACCAAGCGAGGAAAAGGTGTCAACACCAGTATGTTATAATCTCGTTCCCTCCAGACTGGTAAAACCGGTCAGGAGCCCATAAACCGATGAATTTCCTCGTAACCGGCGCCGCCGGATTCCTTGGCTCTGCACTTGCCAACCGATTAGCCCGCGAAGGGCACCAGGTTCGTGGCTATGATGACCTATCAGCCGGGGACCCGTCGCGGCTTTCAAAAGATGTGCTGTTCACTCGCGGAGATGTGACCGACCGCCCCAAACTCTGGACTCTTCTGCAGGAGGTTGATTGTGTCTACCATCTGGCCGCGAAAGTATCCGTCCCTGAATCTATTCTCTACCCCCGCGAGTACAACATCATCAACGTCGGCGGAACCGTCAGCGTCATGGAGGCGATGCGCGACGTCGGAGTCCGCAGGGTAATCTTGATCTCCTCCGGTGCGATTTACGGCGATCAAGGCCAACAACCCCTGGTCGAAGACGCACCCCCGAATCCAGGGTCCCCCTATGCTGTGTCAAAATTAGCCGCCGAGCATTACGTTCATACAATCGGTGCCCTCTGGGGAATAGAGACCGTCGCACTGCGCGTGTTCAACGCCTACGGCCCTGGTCAACCAATCCCCGCAGCCCACCCGCCTGTCGTACCGCACTTCTTGCGCCAGGTTTCTCATGGAGGATCGATGGTCATTCACGGGAAGGGTGAACAGACGCGCGATTTCGTCTACCTGGATGATGTCGTTGCGGCTATGATCGCCGCTGCGTCCGCGCCGACGATTAACCGCTCGGTGATCAACATCGGCAGTGGAACTGAGACGAGTATTCAATCCCTGGGTCAAGCCGTCCTGGAAGCCGCTGGTAAAAAGTCGGAGTGGATTTATAGGGAAGACCAGGATACTGGCCCTTCGCGCATGTGCGCCGACATCCGTCTTGCCAAAGAGACGCTTGGGTATAGACCGCGCTTCAGCTTGCAGGAAGGGCTCGAGCGTATGATCAGCAAGGACCCACGTTTTCGACACGACCCACCCTCCGAGTGAACTTCCTGCCGATTTGGCGGCAACCTCCAGGATCGGGTTTCGGGTATTGATCTTGGTAATTCTTTAAGGTACCTATCCATACCACGAAACTGCCGCCGGGATTCTTTTAACCGGATTTCAAGGATGACCTTCAATTCTGTGATCGCACGCAGCTTCTTCGATCGTCCTACATTGACCGTCGCTCGC
>CBDUWK010000481.1:0-2160 GCA_965370905.1 uncultured bacterium
GACTGTTGTAGATGATCATGTTTTTGTTGCCGATGGTTGTTACGGCGGCATGAGTGTATTCTGGATTATTGATCCCTACAATTTAGTTGAAACAGGATATTACGACACGGAGGGCGATTGTATTGATATATTCCCTGAAAATGGTCTACTGTATGTTTCAAATGGTCATTTCTTTTCAATTTATGATTGCTCTGATGCCATCCCAGTGATGTTGTCTCATGAATCTACACCCTGCACTTTCGCCTTCTCTCCCCCCGACCCCAACCCCTTCAATCCCACCACCACCATTCGCTTCGATCTGCCCATCGCCAGTTTGGTTAATCTTGAGGTATTCGACATTAACGGTCGCCGCGTAGGGGTCGGTCTTGCGCCGACCCGCCATTACCCCCCCGGCCACCACCAGATCACCTTCGACGGATCAGATCTTTCATCCGGCATCTACATCTACCGCCTGACCGCCGGCACGTTCAACGCTACCGGCAAGATGGTAATGATGAAATAAGCAATACTGAATCAGCTTCAACCAAGAAAAGTAGGCTCTCCGAGCCTACTTTTTCTATATATTGTCGAAAGTAGATGAAATTTTAACTTCATAAATTCAGCACCTAATTCTGAGAAAATTCCCTCACTCTGCACTTGCCGGTAAACCGAATCTTTCAGAAATTTGCATTCGTGAAAGATAGTACTTGACAAACGCATTAAAATATTGTATATTAATAGCCCATTTCCAAAAGTTACACAATTACTTCTTATTTTTTTGAACCTGATCTGCAAATATATTTAAACTCAAACCAAAACTAATAACACGGTCGAGCAAGGGAGAAGGGGACCGGTTCGACTGCATATCGAGGGTTTACACCCGAACGATCATGTTGCTAACCCCTTAAAAAACTAAATGAGGAGTGCTAAAATGTGAAAACTGTATACAGTCAGGAGAATTCAGTGCAGTGAAGAAGATGGTTTTGGTGAAGTAAGAAAAAAACTAAAAGGGTAGGCCAAAAATCAAGCCCTTTTTAATTCCTCACTCCATAGACGATTTTGATGGAGTGAGCTCATTCTGAGGAGGCAAAAATGAGACAATTGATTCAGTGTTTTTCGTTGTGCGCAATTATCCTCGTAGCGGGATTAGCTTTCGCCAACGCGCCCTTGGGAGATTGGGGAAGTGTTATATCTCCAGGAATCGATGCAACCGGTGGACCAGATGATTTCGGCTACATCTGGATGGATCAGGATGAACCGAGTGGTCCCACATATGGATGGATCGATATCACTACTACCGGCTCTCTGGTAACCGGTCTTGGCGATGACAACTGGGTGGGACCTTATGACATGGGCTTTGCTTTCCGTTACTACTGGTATGACGTGGTTGAATTCTACATAGGTTCCAACGGATATCTGAAGTTCGGTTCCCCCTATAACATGGCCCAACCATTCCCCGCAAGCATACCGTTAACTGCAATGCCTAACGATTTTATAGGAGTCTACATTGCCGATTGGTATCCGGGACAGAGCGGTCAGGGCAGTGTCTATCAATGGACTAATAACGTTGACAGCCTGATTGTGTCCTACATAGATATCCCTGAGTGGACGACGACGCCACCAGCAGGATCACACGATTTTCAGGTTATTTTCACTGATACAGACAGTTCCATAACCTTCCAGTATGGGTCTCAGACCGGTATAGTCTCCAACAACGACATTCTGGTCGGGATTGAGTGCGTCTCCGGTCAGGTTGGTTTGGAACATTCGCACGACGTGTATGCGATTACCAATACCGCAGTGAAATTCTATTATCCGGACGTAATAACCTACGAAGTCCATGACCTGGCCGCGCACGCAGTGGCTAATGAAGCTTCCGAAGGATTCTTCCTCCTCACCGGTGAGGATTATAATCCTATGGCAATCGTTAAAAACACCGGCAACCAGACGGAAAGCTCATATACCGCTGTCCTGCGTATTCAACAGGAACAGGGTGGGGCATTCGTCTATAGTGAAGTCTACGCCGGGGGCACTATCGCTGCCGGAGAAGAACAGGTAATAAACTATCCCGTAACCTGGGCGCCAGCGGATGTCGGACAATACTTTGTTACCTTGACCGTCAATCTGACTGGTGACATGAATCCTGCCAATAACAATAAAGCCGCAGAATGCCATGCCATG
>CBDUWK010000482.1:0-2150 GCA_965370905.1 uncultured bacterium
GTCCGACGAATGCTACTCCTCCAATGGGATTTACCGGTGTTCCCGCGCGAATCCATGCTTCGCCGAAACATGGATCAATGGTAGCATTGCCGAAATCGCCGGTATTACATACCATACTGACGACTACCGGTGTATTATATGTATTGAGGAGACTATTCACATGTTCAACCTTGAAAACCGGGTACTGCCATCCATTAGCGTCCGCCCAGCCGCGGTAGGCAACTATTCCGACACCATCATTGAGAGACTCCGTGATGAGACTAGTGCCGGGGTAAGGGGGCCCCTGCCCCTGCCAACAAAAAACTGTATCCACCTGTTGATATCCGTGATCATACAATTTGTCCACCAGCCACAGGCTGGTCCAAACCGGTGTAATGGGGAAGTTGCCAACGTCAGAGAAATTACCTGCCACAACCAGAGCTTCGGTCAACCATTCGGTTCCAGTAATATGTGGGTACAACTGGTAAAATTTCGTTCTGTTTATCGCAGTCGCCAATTCGAAGTCGGTGCTTACAGAAAACCGCCCTATCATAACGTCCGGGAAATAGTCCAGCCCTTCCAGCATGGCATAGGGATGATCGGTAACGTCTTGTTCACCACCGCCGGGTTTAACTATGGAATAGGCTGGAATGTTGATCGGATAGCTAATGTCTCCAATCAATAAAACGTAATCGAGAGGAACGCTGCCACCGTAATAATGTGTCATGACTACGTCTTTTATTGCCTCGCGCATGCTGCCGATTTCGGACAGTCGTTCGATTATCACCTGGTAACCGAGCTGTCGCTTCCATACTGCATGACTCTCGATCACTTCATCGAGCAAGTTTCCATAAGTAATGTCGTCAAAAATTATCAGATATGCCCCTCTCGCACCCTCGCCTACCAACGGCGTAGCCGTGTTGAATTCGTCATAATTATCGATTAAGGCATTATATAATGGTGCAAATGCTTCGGATGGCCTCTTGTGATCTGTTTTCACATTCACCGAAGAGGTCTGTATAGTTTGCACTTCGATTTCCATGCTTGTGGTTAGTATCAACTGTTCGTTGCTTGGATCGTAGCGAACAGGAAAAATATTTACCTGGGTTACGCGTAGATCCTTAAAGATAGCTGGAGGCTCTACCACAGCCAAATCAGCAGGGTAGATACCATCCGTATCTTGCTGCCATGAACTGCTGACTGATCCCTCTAAAGGATCCACAAGGCAGGGATTTCCACAGGGAAAGGACTGATATTCCACATTATGTACGATCAACTCCGGATTACGGTCGTCTGGAATTGCCAACAGACGCCCGATTACAGGTATCTCCGGTAATCCGGCTTGTGTCAATATCCCGGATTCAGGTAATATTACCTGGGTGCGCGTTTCGCCTCCCTGATTCACTTCCTGTATCCAGAATCCCGGGCATTCTATAAGTAACCTCGTGCCTGTAGCATCGGATGATAGTACCTGAACCGACCAGAATTCGCCAGGTAATGATCCCTCTTCGCCGTACCAGGTAGCGTTAGGTTGTAAGATCGATCCCATACCATATAATGGCCAGGCAAGTAAAATGCATAACGCTGTAGCTCGCAGATTCATAGTTTCCTCGGGCTGATGCTAATGTAGATTATTACTGAATTATATATAATAATAAAAACCTCTGCACATATCAAGAGAATTTATACGTCTATTTGCATGCCTTTTAGGTAATACGTAAAAAAATCCTCTTCATACTGGCATTAGGCATTTAAAGCACCTATTTTATTTTATCCATAAAGAGGATAATAGTTTCTTCACTACAGCTATGAAAATCGCCATCTACACATCCGCTCACGGTTATGGCCACGCTTCCAGATCTCACGAAGTGGCAAAATCGCTGACTGAAATACATGAAGGTTGTCAGATATATTTCATGTCCGCAATCCAGAAAGACTTCTTCGCGGGCGAATCAGATCCGAGGATATTCTACCGATATTGCCAGCTTGATGTGGGTATGCGCCAGGTCGATAGCCTGACTCTTGATATACCCGACACTCTTCACGACCTTAGAAATCTGGCTGAAAATTCTGATAGATTAGTAGAGCGCGAAGCTGCTTTCTTGAAGGACAAGAAGATTGATTTTGTATTAATCGATCTCCCCCACCTGGCTTTTAAGGCCGCGGCATCG
>CBDUWK010000483.1:0-2146 GCA_965370905.1 uncultured bacterium
CTGCGGGCCAACTGGCAGGAATAGGCCAGGGCATGTTCGGACGCGTCAGGGAGAAACCGCCGGGGAAAGTTAAATTTCGATTAGGCACAGCTGGCGGGATTATCTGTGGAGGAATCTCTATCCAGAGATCGAAATTCTCTGTAGTAGTCTCGTTGTTAGCCAGGAAAACGTCGAATAGAAGTTCACCACCCCCGGCAGGCACCGGTGACCCGGAGAGGTAAGTCAGTCCTACGGTAAAGTCGGGCACGGAAGAAGTGATGGTGTAGCTCTCTATAGCCATTGCCACGGGAGGACACATACCATTGGCGACCCAAAGATCGTACATGGTGTTTCCCCAATCGTCGGTGGTGTTTTCATCTCTCAGGAATTCGATGTATTCCTTGCTGGTAGTCTGGTAATAGAGGGTTACTTCGACCTCGGCGGCGTCGCCGGGGATGGTATATTCAGACGCATCCCAGTATTGACCATCATCATAAGAATAACCAACTGCTGGGGATTGGATGGCTTCGAAGTTGGCGTTGGTGAAGCCTCGGGGAGGAATTCTGTTATCCTTGTAAACGGTATCATTCAAGACGAAATGAAAGGAAGGAGCTGCCGGCAAATTGACCACGGGGGCTAAACCAGTCGAGATGCCCGGTTTTATCTCGTATTTTTTTATATCCGGATCCTCAGTTAGAACACCGGTCGTCTCATCGTAAGCGCCAGATTCGTAAATGACTGTTCCGACCGCGTCGTAGGCCTTAAGGTTTAACCAGGTGCGCCTTCCCTCCGGGTAGCCTGATGGTAATTTGTGTCCGGTTTCGTTGGTCACGGTAACCTCTGCAAGGAAGTTTGCACCTTCCGGTTCTACTGTTAATTCCAAAGTTGCTGCATTCTGCAGCATGTAGGTGGCTCGTTCAACTCCAGCGGCTAATGCATCCAGATCGGCTTCTCCGGGGTAAACTGCTTCGATCAGGTTGGGTACAAAGGTATTGCCGCCAGTCAGGTCGTGCATACCCAAATCGTCGCGCACAATAGCCCAGTTTTTATTACACCCTTTTCCCGTAACGTCTTTCATATGACAATCCTGACAAGTAGAGACATAATCCTGGTTACCCCCGAACTGCGGAGCGTAAACTCCGCCAGGTGTGTTATATTCACTCATAGTCCATTCACTGAAGGTACGTTCGACCGGGAACATGGTACGGAGATCGAAATCGGGGGCAGGTTGCCCGAAGGCGTTGGGCGCGTAACCCTCCTCAGGGTTACCAGTGAATACAGGATTGCTGACGTCATGACAGGTTCCACATTGCTCCGCATCGTTATGGAATGGTGAATAGTACATATCATGATTGGCGTCTGCGTCATTGTATGGTCCTCGTCTGGCATTGTCGGAATCAGTGATGTACATCCCATTGGCAGACCATTCGGGGATTTGATCGAGCGTGGCGAGATAGGTTTGGTCTGCGGGATAAGTGCCGCTGGTATAATCCGGGTCACCAGGGTAGGGATTGACGCCGAGTTGTGTGGGTTTTACAAATTTATGGCAGAAATCGCACTGAACACCTTCTCTGTCATCAACCGTAAGAGCTGATCCATTGGTGGGAATCGATCGCCCCTCCAGCCACCCCGTGGTATGACACCTTAAACATAAATCACCACTCTCAGGCGCATCCTGATTGGCAATAGACATGGTGGCCAGGAAGAGGGGGTCCCTCATGGCCTGCGACATCATACTTCCACGCCATGTGAAAGCCGGTTCAACAGCGGCGTTATATCCACCATGGCAATTGTCACAATTGTTGGGGGAGATTAAACTCCCCGATTGTTCCGGTTGTGATCCAGGTAAAAAGAAATCATCTATCGTAGTGGGTACGGGGTCTGCGCTGGTTAGCGATACGAAAAATGAGAGTATCACACCTGAGTAAATTAAATTCTTCAGAAAAAACCGGTTAAGTCGATGCATTATGAGCCTCCTTCAGGTAGAGATGTTTTCCATTTATCAATTTTTCTAAACAGACACAGAAGCAGATTACCATATATCATTTCTTCAGCAGATCGTACGGCATAATAAGATCAAGAAGAAAATTGGGTAACACTCAATATAAACCGGAGTGGAAAAATTCCACCCCGGTCGAAATTTTCATGAATCTGGTAGAACAGAATA
>CBDUWK010000484.1:0-2145 GCA_965370905.1 uncultured bacterium
GAAAATTATTTCTGAACCGCGGATTACGCGGATTTCAAAATGTAAATATGAGATTGCTTCGGGGCTTTGCCCCTCGCAATGACCGCTGTGGTGGGGTCGGGGTCAAGACTACCCCTACTACGGTATTAACCTGCGGATCAGGAATCCCAATGGGACAGGCAAATCCCGGTTAAAGAGGGTGTTCTAAATACATTGAGCTTTAACCAAGAGATTCTTCACTGCGTTCAGAATGACAGACAAAAAAAGCGAACGCAAGGTTTGCTTTTCCGATATGGAATAAAGAGGGCAGACACGGAGGTCTGTCCCTACATTTCGCATCAAAGCCTTTTATTATTCCATTTCTTTCAAACGTTCTTCTGCCTGGGAGGCTTCGGGGGTGGCGGGATGGTCGTGGATTAAAGTCTGGAAGGTGGCTTTAGCCTCCTCTTTCATGGTAAGCGTGACCTGGCATAAGCCGACTTTAAAGAGGGCTGCCGGCAATTTATTGCCATCGGGATATTTCTCCATTACCTGCTGGAAGATCGCCAGGGCATCCTCGTAATGGTGCTGCACGTAATCGGTTTCCCCCATCCAATAGAGGGCGTTGTCAGCCAGTTCGGTATCCGGGTAGAGGCGCAGGTATTCGGCGAAGCCCATTTTTGCCAGTTCATAGTTGCCCCTGGTGAGATCATAGTAGGCTTGATCGTAAAGTTCTTTCAGTTCCGGTGATGTAGCAGCAACAACCATGGTATCGGAAGAATCGGCGCCGGTGGGCTGCACGGGAGCCTGATACCTTAATTGATCCATCTGCTGGGCTACACCGGTCAGGCGCTGTGACAGGTCGTTGATCTGCGCCGAGATCATCAGGGCTTGACCTTCGTAGTTGTCGAGTCGGCTGCCGGTATAGGCTTTGAACTGCCGTATGTCCGACTTCGTAGCCATCTCTTCCACCAATCGATCCTGGCGAATCTGTACGCCGTCCACCTGCATACGCAGATTCTGAATGTTTAAGTTCAACGTATCCAGCTGGGCTTTCAGGTATCCGGTATCCTCCTTGAAGGACAGGATTTCACTGCGCGTGGCGCACCCTGAGACCAGAAGACCAGATAGAATCAGACCCATACAGAGCAAGGGGAAACCTGATCCATTGTGGACGGATCCGGATCCCCCTCGCCATTTTCTTAAAAACGTCATTGAATAACCAGGACAGCCCGGCGGTTCATATCCCAGGCATCTGCATTGTGGGCAGGATCAGCGGGACGTTCTTCACCGTAGCTGACGGTGGTGATTCTGGATGCATCGACGCCGGAATTAATGAAGAAGTCCTTCACCGTGCCGGCACGGCGTTCGCCCAGTGCCAGGTTGTATTCATCGGTGCCGCGTTCATCGCAATGTCCTTCAATGAGAACACTCCAGGCGGTGTACTCTGCCAGTACTCCGGCGCAGAACTCAGCGGCCATGCGGGCGTCATCACGCAGGTTGAACTTGTCTAAATCGAAATAAATGATCTGCAGGGAAGCTTTAGCGGCCTGTTCGGCTGCCATTTTGATTTTCTCTGCTTCTGCAGCGGCAGCTTTTTCTGCAGCTTCAGCTTCTGCAGCTAACCTGGCTTCCACTGCGGCGATGCTGTCCAGGCGTGCCTGTTCCAGTTCCTCAGGTGTGGGACCTTCGGGCATAGGTTCGGGTTTTTTGGCACAGCCGTAAACCAGCAGCGCCAGCATGAGGATAATGCATGTCCACAGAAGGATTTTAGTTGGGTTGTTACGTTTCATGTTTTCTCTCCAAAATTTGATGGTTAATCGGTTGCAGTTTTCAATTATGTTGGTTTATAGTCTGTGTTGATATGGTTACTTCGCCATTACTATCTAAAACGGGTGACCAGGTAGGCGAGGAGCAGGATAAATTCCTGTCGCTTATTCTGGTCAGATGGCGCCCGTACAAGTCCATGGTGTAGATCTGCTTGCGGCCGGTGCGGGTGGAAGTGAAAGCCAACTTTAACCCGTCCGGCGACCAGCATGGATCCATATTCTGCCCTGGCCCAGTGGTCAATTTCACATGTTTATCTCCCCGAGGATCAGTCACGTATATCTGGAATCCGTCCAAATCCTGCCGCACATAAGCCACCATATCTCCTCGAGGTGACCAAGAGGGTGAATCGTTGTAGTT
>CBDUWK010000485.1:0-2143 GCA_965370905.1 uncultured bacterium
GGACTTACGGAACAGGCCAGCACAGAGTAACTTTTGACGGTTCCAATCTCGCTTCCGGTATGTACATATACAGGCTGGAAGCCGGCGCACGCACATTCGCGCGAAAGATGCTGCTCCTGAAGTAGAAATAATGCTACACTCGTAGCTGACAGAATGAAGGTTACCCGTTTTTTCCGGGTAACCTTTTCTATTTCCTGTATATAGCTATCGTTTGTCGGTACTCATATGCAAAATTTTGCACTTGCATTTATCATTTTTTAATGAATATATTATGGGGAATGTAATTCAAGCGACTAATACGAGTAAACAAACCAAACAAATTGGAGGACTAACGTGCAAAAAACTTTAGTAGTAATCATGCTGATTCTCCTGCCATGTTTAGCCTTGGCAGCAGCGCATTCGCCTTCAGATCCAACGCTGAAACAGATGAAAAATTATCACCTCATCGTTGGGAAAGAAGAAGTTAATGCGCCAGTGATGTATACGCCCTATTATCTCGTCCCCATTGATGGTGGCGACGATGTGGTTGGCGATACTGTGACTATCGGTACAACCTGGCATGAGAACCAGCACAACGGAACTATCGGTAGGATGGTGGAGAAGAGCAGCGATGGCTATCTCCATTTCGATTGGACAAATGGAACAGATTTCGGTGCTGTCAACCGTCACGTTTACTATCAGGTGATTGATCCATCGGGCACACAGTTATGGCCTCAAACCGGATATCCCGTGGAATCGTCACAGCGCGCCGGTTATTGTACCATCGACGTCGATTTTGATGGAATCGCTTTCCCCGCTTTCCATCAACAAACCACATCTAGCTTCCACACAGCCATAAGTACCGACTTCTTCCCCCACTCAGGTATATTCATCACTGTTGAACCGGAATGGTTGGACCTCGGTAATCCACTTGGAGAAGAAAAAGTAATCTGGCCGCGCATTATGTTCGACCGCAATCAGGTAATGCACGTCGTTTCCTGCGAGAATCCCTTGAGCGGTGTGGCTGGTGATCCGCAGCGCCACTATTACTCCGCAGGTTACTATGATGGCGCCCCAAACTACACCATCGATTTCACCGATAATCCCGCTAACAACAGTGATTTCTTCCTGATGGCCTGGACCATGACCATCGCTGGTGACGTAGCCACTTCCGATGTCTCCGATCGCGTGGCCTTTGCATGGACTTATCCACTCCATCCCGAATTCCCGAATCCGCCGCTCGATCAGTACTCACAGTATGACAATGATGTCTTCGTGCTGATCGATGATGATGGTCTGGATTTCCATTTCGATGATGCCTTCAACCTGACGCAGTTCATTCCGCCCGATCCTTCTCAGTTACCGGATACCCTGAGAGCTGATATGGACACGCTCCGTGCTTATACCGACCTGAGTCTGTTCATCGACATGAACAACTATGTACACTTTTGTTTCACCACCGAAGCGTACTACGATTACGAAGGTCTCATCTCCGTGAACAATTCCATAGTCTGGCACTGGTCCGAAGAATTCCCCGGCGAATTCCAGGTGCTCCACAGCACTTTTGGCGAAGACTTTGCCTGGGTTGATCCGGGCGCCTGGAATTATAGAGTTCAGCGCCCCATGTTAGGACAGGATCCCTCAACAGGTGATCTCTACGCCATGTTCCAGAAATATGACTGTGATACCACGGCATTGAGTGCGGCTGGCTTCCCATCCGGCGAAATCTACATGTCCAAATCTGTAGATAACGGACACAACTGGTCAGAAGCTATTAACGTCACCAATACCATCACACCAGGTGGTGCTCCTGCCGGTCAGTGTCTGTCGGAATTGACGCCCTCTATGGCAAAGCTGGTGGACGGAACCTGTCACATCATGTACGTTCTGGATCATGATGCAGGCTTCGTAGTGCAGACTGAAGGTACCTGGACCTTTAACGAGGTCAAGTACCACAGCATACCGGTTGATCTGATCCCGGCGACTCCTCTGGTACCGCAATGGCCCGATCCCGAAGGCATACCCTTCCACGTCGAACATGGCCCGGGAGTTGGAACTCCAGGTGCTGGACGCTATGAGCAGCCAGTGGAATTCGGTTTGGGTCAGAACTATCCCAACCCCTTCAACCCCACCACGACCATCAGCTTCGCTCTTAATGAAGTCA
>CBDUWK010000486.1:0-2130 GCA_965370905.1 uncultured bacterium
TCATTCCCGCCAGGTGCAAACGCCGTTGTGCCCCGTCTGGGCTGGGGACGGTCTTCACATCGCGGATCAAACCAAGCACGAAGCGAGGATTAAGTTCTGGTTCAGTAATTTCTATCGAAACCAACCCTTCGATAGGTGGCCCTTCTGCAGCAAATTCATAGCTCGGTACACGAAACTTCTGATTTGTTAGAGCAGCCACCTCACGCGCCACACCCAGTATATTCGCATTCCGGGCAATATTAGGCGTGATAGCAATATCAAACACTGCATCCCCCATATAGTCAACCAACGGTTCGCCAATAGGGGCGTCGTCATCCAGGATGATGACACCTTCATGATCATCAGAAATACCCAACTCCTTTTCGGAACATATCATCGAATACGACTCTACTCCGCGGATTTTTGCCCTTTTCAACCTTGTTAGCACCTGGCCAGGCTTATGACCATCAAATATACGAGCTCCTTCTCTGGCGTAGGTTACTTTAATCGGTTTTTCTAATGGTCCTGACCCTTTATGGGGGTACAAGTTTGGTGCGCCCGTCAGCACTACATGTTCCTGTGAGCCATCGTTCAGGCGACAAAGGACCAGTCGATCAGCATTTGGATGGGGCATTACCTCCAGGACGGCAGCAACTACGATTTCATCAGGGTGCCATTCAATACCAGAAATCTTGGTCTCTGGTCGTAGATGTCCACCCGAGCGCCCCTCAATCTTTCCATCAGGAACCGGTAGCCCAATGTAACGGATTTCTTCCACCTCTAAACCTGCCATAGTCAGCTTGTGTGAAAGCTCTTCTATGGGTATGGTTATATCAACAAAATCTTTGAGCCAGGATAAGGGTATTAGCATAATTGCCTCCAGAAGGGATAAAGTTTAATGGAAAAGGGGTTGGGTAAGACACCATTTACCCTTTTTCCACCCTCCCTTTTCAAAATTGCTCCAAAAAACGCAGATCATTCGACCAGAAGTCACGTATATCTTCAATACGGTAACGCAGCATTGTGATCCGTTCGGGTCCCATACCAAAAGCAAAACCGGTATACCTTTCCGGATCGTATCCGCCGTTGTTCAACACAATCGGATGAACCATTCCACAGCCCAGTATCTCCAGCCAGCCTGTCCGTTTACAGACCGGGCATCCTTTCCCGCCACACACAAAACACTCAAAATCCATCTCTGCGCACGGATAGGTAAATGGGAAGTGAGATGAGCGCAAGCGATAACGTACCTGATGACCAAACATTCGCCGGGCAAAGTCGCTTAAGGTGCCTTTCAAATCGCCGAAGGTAATATTGAAGCCAACAGCTAAACCCTCGACCTGGTTGAACTGCATCTCCGAACGTGCAGATAATTGCTCGTAACGGTAGCACATTCCGGGCAGGATTATCCTTACTGGTGGCGGATTCTCCGGATTGGTTTCAGCATACTCGCGCATGGCTCGAATCTGACCGGGCGATGTATGTGTGCGCAGCAGAATTGGGTTTTCCCCTTGGGTCCTACCGGTGTCTACATAGTAAGAGTCCTGCATCTCACGAGCCGGATGGTGTGGTGGGAAATTGAGCAGTTGGAAGTTATATTCATCGGTCTCCACTTCTCTGGAGGTGTAAACTTGGAAACCCATTTCAGCAAATATATGATATATCTCGCGCATAGTCTGAGTCGTCGGATGCAGACGTCCGCGCAATACACGCCGGCCTGGTAATGTAACATCCAGACGGTCAGTTTTCAAAGAATGCAAAATAGCAGTTTGGCGTAAAGTTTCACTTTTCTCAGCCAAAGCGGCTTCAAGGGATTTTTTCACCTGGTTTGCTCGCCGTCCGATAGCAGGTCGCTCCTCTTTCGGTAGGTTACCCAGCTGATCAAATGTGTTCATCAGAGCCGAACTGCGCCCCAGATGAGTTACTCTCCATCTTTCCAGGTCACCATCGTCACCTACGGATTCCAGGGTAGAGAGCGCTTCACTTTCAATTATTCCCAGTTGATCAAACATTTTTCCTCCGCATTGATTTTTCGGCGATAAACTTATTGGATAACGTTCTATGAGCCAAAAAATGTTCGCACAGGTGGTACAGGAATGCTATATAAAATAAAAACCCCGTCCACGACAAGGGACGGGATTAATCCCGCGG
>CBDUWK010000487.1:0-2123 GCA_965370905.1 uncultured bacterium
CAAATAATTATAATTTTCTTCATGATTGGTTTAATCTCCTTATAATAATTCTATCCTTTTGTCAGCTGTCGGAAGACATCTTCGAGGGTTGTGACCTCGCGATGCAGTTCCAGCATTTTCCAACCTTCTTTAACAGAAAGGTCGAATATCTGTTCGCGCAGGTCATGCCCTTTTTCGATCTCTATGGCGAAGCGCATAAACTCGCCTTCGGACGATTTCTCATCGACCTGCTTTATGTGGTCTATGGCGCGCAGCTTTTCGGCACAGCCGTTCTGGGGCGCTTTTATTTCCAGGGTGATCTTTTCCATGCCATGGAAAGCCGCCTGCAGATCCTGCAGGGTGCCATCTGCCACGATCTTGCCCTGGTCTATAATGATGGCGCGGCTACAGGTTGCCTGCACCTCGGAGAGAATGTGGGTGGAAAGGATGACGGTTTTTTCTTTTCCGATTTCCAGGATCAAGTTGCGGATTTCCACAATCTGGTTGGGATCCAACCCGGATGTGGGCTCATCGAGAATGAGTATCTGGGGATCGTGGATCATAGCCTGGGCGAGGCCGACTCTCTGCCGGTATCCTTTAGAAAGCTCTCCGATGTTTCTCCCCATCACATTCTGCAGTCCACAGACTTCCGCCATCTTTCTGATACGGCTGTCGTGCTGCTCTTTGGGTATATCGCGCAGTCCAGCAACGAAGCGCAGGTAGTCCACTACATCCATGTCCTGATAGAGTGGATTCTGTTCCGGCAAATACCCGATTTTCTGTCGAATGTTGAGCGAGTTTTCGGTTACATCGCCTCCGGCTACAGTTACAGTTCCAGAGGTGGGCGGCATATAGCAGGTTAAGACCTTCATGGTGGTAGTCTTGCCCGCGCCGTTGGGGCCTAAGAATCCCAATACCTCGCCTTGTTTCACCTCAAAGGAAATGTTGTCGACGGCGACCGTCTCATCGTATTTCTTGGTTAAACCGCTTACATTAATCATTTTTTATCCGTAATTGGCCTAAGTTTTAGAATATTATTACTCGCAATACTAAAGTAAGTTCCCGATATTATTACAAAAATCCAGCTATTTTACAGCCTAACTTCTATTAACTTCCGTTGGAATTTCCCTTGAAGATATTCTGTAGAACGTATCCGGCTATTTGGGGATTTTCCTTTAGTCTTCTGACCGAATATGCGTGCCAGTGCGCTCCGAAGGGCACATAGACGCGCATACGGTGTCCACTGTCAATTATAATCTTTCTCAGTTCTTCCCGAACACCGAGGAGCATCTGGAATTCATAACAATCGCTGGTAATTGACATCTTGCGAATCAGATTAAAAGCAGCCCAGACCAGGTATTCATCGTGGGTGGCTATGCCGACGTAGCAGCCACCATCCAATAATCTCTCCAAGAGATGCAGGAAATTTTGGCGAACGATCTCTTTATTCTTGTAGGCTGCTGAATAAGGTTCAACGTAGATTCCCTTGCACAGGCGCAGGTTGGAATTTAGTGGAATAAGTTTATCAAGATCGCTATCGGTGCGCCTCAGATAGGCTTGTATTACAGTCCCTACCTGAAAATCATCCTTCAGTTGTTCGTAAAGCCAGAAGGTATCGTCCGTACAGGAAATGTCTTCCATGTCGATGCGGACGAAATTACCGATATCACGAGCTTTTGCAGCGATCCTGCGTATAGTATCCAAACAAAATTGGCGATCCAGCTTCAAGCCCATCTGGGTCGGCTTCAGCGATACATTGGCATCGAGCTGCTCTGCAGCTATAGCTTCGAGTAGCTGGAGGTACTGATCTACGTAAGAGGCCGCCTCACCTTCGTTGGTTACATGCTCGCCCAAAACGTCAACGGTGGCTATGGCGCCCTGCCGCTGAACTTGGCGCACGACGGCGACGGCGTCAGCAATAGATTCACCGGCAATATACGGTGCGGAGAAGTAGCCCACAATCGATTTGGGAACTGCAGGCAGCGCGGTGGCAATAATCTTATTAATAAAGTCCATCTGCGAAGCAGCGTGATTTTTAGAGAATTTATAATTTAATGAATTTTTTATCAAAACGCAAGGGGAAAGTTGATATATAGTGTTTTCTACACTGACCCCCCTCGTTTTTTTAGAGATGCTTCTGACAA
>CBDUWK010000488.1:0-2122 GCA_965370905.1 uncultured bacterium
GCCCAACAATAAATCCCACTCGCGACCAAAATCACCCCGGTTCCGAATAGACCCAGTGACTTCAGAAGTACACCTGAAACGAGCGCCAGATAGAATATTATATGTCCCAAAACAGTAAGCATATATACTAAATTAAACGGCTGGAGGTTGCATGTTGTTTCAAACTTATTAATTTAGCGATATTTGAAGTAAATTGCAAGTATTAGTTTGAGGTATGATGTCGAAATAAGGAGAAGGTTTGCAGATTTTGGGAATATTGGACTGGTAAAAGAGAAAATCCGCTGGAAAGCGGATCTACATCTTCTCTATAAGTATATCTAAAAGGTAATGAAATTACAATGGTCTTTTCAAGGCAGTTTTAAGGAGCTTGCCTGGTTTGAAGTGCGTCTTGCGGCGGGGCGGGACGTAAATTTCTTCATTCGTTTTGGGATTGCGTGCCTTCGGTTTAGCTTTGGTTTTCTTGACTTCAAATACGCCGAAATCGCGTATTTCGATCCGGCATTCTGGATCTGCCTGTGCCATTATTTCGCGGAGCACCGTGAAGACCGCATCGACCGAACGTGCGATTTCTTTGGGTTCCTTGCCAACTTTTTCTGCGGTTTGTTCAATGACGTCTTTTTTAATGAAAGTCTTCATGGCAGCTCCCGAATTGGCTATTCCAGTTTAAAGTGCTTTAAATCTCTTCACATCCGCAAAGACGGAGGTATCTTCAATGGTGTACTTAATTTAATCGCTGAAAATCAAAATGCAAGAGTTTTTTTTAATTTTCTCAGTATTTTTCGAAAATATTGCTTTCATTAAAGTGAAGAGCGAACTTGCTGCATTTTGCGGCGCTTGGAAGAAAAACCGATAAATGCAGATAATATCAGTATTTGCAGATTATGGGTTCCTTTTATAATACATACAACTGTGACGTTAATTCTTAAATAATCCTGACACATCGACTCATATATTGCAATGTGTGTACAGAATGAAAGTGTTTTATATGTCAATAGCAAACAAATTGCTTTAGTTTTGATAAGGTGCTTGACTTTTGAAGATTTATTTAGTAAATTGAATAGGTAGAAATAGAACTGAAACTTAGAGAGGTGGATCGAGATGAATCGCTTGCAACTACTTATAATTCTAATTTGCTTACCTCTGATTTCTGCAGAAGCTCTGGCTGACAATATTGCAGTGTATCTGGTATCCCCTGAGGCTCGAGATCAACTGGTGGCTATGGAAGTAACCGTGCGACATGGGAAAAGCGATGGGTATTTTATCGCGGAACTGACAGAATCACAGGCAGAGACTTTGATGTTGCTAGGATTTGGAGTTGAATTGCAATTCCTGAGTCTGGCAGCGGAGAAAGCAGTAATGCGGGAAGTATTGGGATTGGACGATTTTCATTCTTATACTGAAATCAGGAATGGTTTAGCTGATCTGGCAGCTAACTACCCCGATATTGCGCTTTTCGAACATCTGGGGTACTCTGTGCAGAATCGCGAGCTATTCGCTCTGAAAATTACGACCAATCCGCAAATAGAAGAGCAGGAACCGGAAGTAGTTTTTTGGGGCTGTATCCACGGCAACGAGTACGGTTCAGCGGAGATGCCCTATCTTTATGCTCATTATCTTTGTGAGAATTATGGGATAGATCCAGCTATTACGCAATATGTTAATAACAATGAGATCTGGTGTATTCCTCTGATTAATCCTGATGGTCACGCTAATTACAGCAGATATAACGCCAACGGGATCGATCTTAATCGCGAATTCGGTTATAATTGGGATGGCTGGGGAAGTAGTCCCTATCCGTTCTCTCAGGTGGAAAGCCGTACGGTGCGCGAATTCTGCATGGAAAACAACGCCAGCCTTTCCATCGTCTACCACTGTTCGGGGGATGAGTTCTATTACCCCTGGGGATATTTTCCGCACAACGCGCCGGATTATCTCGCCTTAACACGCGTTGGGGAGCGATATGCTGATCTCGCTTCTTATGCTTTCATGAGCTCCTTTGCAAGTTATCAGACTCACGGTGAAGTTCTGGATTGGGCATACGGGTGTTTCGGGCAGCTCAGCTTTACTGCGGAGGTCAGTAATTCGTCTTCCAATGTACAGGTAACATTCGATAGAAACCGTC
>CBDUWK010000489.1:0-2110 GCA_965370905.1 uncultured bacterium
TGGATATTGAAGACTATTTTCAGGTAGAAGGCCTTAAGAGAAGAATTCCCTTCACAGATTGGGAAAAGTATGAGAGCCGTTTTCACTTAGGATTGGAATGGCTGCTCCAGATTCTCGACAGCAAAAAAGTGAAAGCCACCTTTTTTATTCTGGGGTGGATCGCTGAGCGCTATCCGGAATGGGTGATTGAAATCAATCGTAAAGGTCACGAAATCGGCGTACACGGTTGGAGGCACCGGCGCATAGATACCATGACCCCTGAAGAATTTCATGCTGATGTCTCACGCACCATAGAGCTTCTCCGGAAGCTGGGAGTGGAGAACTTGCAGGGACACCGCGCGCCATCGTTTTCCATCACTCCGAAGAGTAAATGGGCCTGGGAGATAATAGGCGAGTGTGGTCTGCTCTATGATGCCAGCCTCTCCGCGCGGTACTTCCCGGTTAAAGATGCACCCTGGGTTCAGAGAAATCCCGGTCTGCAGAAATATTCCTTTAATTCTGAGAAGGAAATAAACCTATTTCCCCAGGCTTTTTTGCCTCTATTCGATCACATACCGTTCGCAGGAGGTGGTTTTTTCCGACTCTATCCATATTGGTTAACCCGTTGGGGCATCAGGCGTTGGAACGAACGCGGCGTTCCCGTCATGGTATACGTTCACCCCTGGGAATTTGACCCTGACCAGCCTCGTTTGAAGGTCAATCTGCCGCGACGCTTCAAACACTACGTCAATTTGGAGACCAACCGCGAAAAATTCTCCCGCCTGCTCCAGGATTTCAAGTTTGTTCCATGCAGGGATTATCTGTGACACGAGATGCTGATGACGTGCGCCGTCATTTCCACAAGACCGCTCACAAGTTTGATGCCATTTATTCTGGAAATAAATCTTTCATCGGCAGGTTTCTGGATGGTCGTCTGCGGTGGGACATGCAAGAACGATTGGAGATGACTTTAGCTGCCTGCCAACCGATTGAAGGCAAAAGCGTATTGGATATTGGGTGCGGTACAGGGCGATTTTGCTTTCCCCTCGCAGAGGGTGGCGCGAGCAAAATCGTCGGGATCGATTTTGCCGCGGCTATGATAGCAGCAGCACGGCGGCTTGCTGAAGAGAGAAATCACGGCGAGAAATGTACCTTCGAATGCGTGGATTTTCTCGATTTTCCTGAAGAAGATAAATATGATTACGTCATCGCTGTCGGTCTCTTCGATTACGTTGCAGACGGCCGCCGGATCATGCAGAAGATGCGAACGCTTACAGAAGGGAAGGCAATCATGACCTTCCCCCGCACCGATACCTGGCGTGCACCCATTCGCAAAATCCGTCTGGGAATATTGGGCTGTCCGGTTTACTTCTACACCGAGAAGCGCATCAGGGATCACCTCATGATCGCCGGATTTTCAGTGACCGCCCTGCGGAGGGTCGGTAAGCTCTTTTTCGTAGAAGCTGAATAAAGATACCTTCAAGAATTAAGCGTCCCTAAATGAAGTTACATCATTCACTGTGGTTCTCTATTTATAACCTTTTAATCATTCCGATTTTGTTTGTCGGGATACACCTGGCGCGTTTCTTCAACCGGAAGATTAAACAGGGCATCAAGGAGCGTAGAGGTCTTGGACTCAGGCTAACTGAAATAAGACAGAAGCAACCTGAAAGCCGCGAATTTATCGTCATTCATTGCGCCTCGGCGGGAGAATTCGAAGCAGCGAGACCGGTGTTAAGGGAGATACGCAGAAGACTGCCGGAGTTGCTCATCCATGTTACCTGTTACTCACCATCCGGTCTGAAACCCATTTCCAAAGCAGATGAAGTGGATACCTACAGTTATCTCCCCTTCGATGACTTAATCTCCGCCCACAATTTCTTCAAAACCTTGCATCCTGTGGCTTTCCTGGTGGTGAAACATGATATTTGGCCCAATATGGTTTGGGCTGCCGCCAGGCACAAAGTTCCCTCACTCTGGATAAATGCCAATTTACATGAAGGGACCAGGCGGCTGGGGATTATATCAAGAGGCTTAAATCGCAGTTTTCTGGGGCATTTGACAGGCATCTTAACGGTAGATGAATCTCACGCAGAACGGCTTGCCAAGCTCATCAGCCCCTTAAAAATAG
>CBDUWK010000490.1:0-2108 GCA_965370905.1 uncultured bacterium
AAGCCTTCAATGAAGTCGACGTCAGGTTTCTCCATCAATCCCAGAAACTGTCTCGCATAAGCTGATAGCGATTCCACGTAGCGCCGCTGCCCTTCTCCATAGAGCGTGTCAAATGCCAGCGATGATTTACCCGAACCTGAGATACCGGTGATAACGATCAGCCGGTTTCTCGGTAGCGTCAGATCTATATTTTTGAGATTATGTTCGCGGGCTCCCTTTATAACGATGGAGTCCAGAGATGGAGATTGTGACATCCTGTCCTTTAGATAGTTAACTGAACTTAATAAGATACGAAAATCAAATCATGAATACAATATTACACCGGCAAAAAAATTGATCGGAAATCATGCTCCGGATGGCTGGCAAGGTGCATCCATACAAAATCAACTTGTTTTTTACGTGTAGATGTCTTATTTTGAGCATAAAACAGGATCGTAATCCGGAGAGTAGCATGAGGCTGTTATCTGCATGTTTTCTGTTAGCATTGTTTGTATGTGTAACACAAGCAGATGAGTTAGACTTAGAAGTCAATATATCATACATAGAACCCTATGAAAATTTCGTTCCCGGTTTTTCGGCCTCAATCAGACCGGATTTACTGAAGTGGGGTCGCTTTTCCTTAGGCGGAGGATTAGGTATTCATGTGTCCAGCCGCTTCAGTTACGAAACTCCACGGTGGATTTTGTATCTTTCTGACTACCCACTTGAAGACCCAGCTAATGACACGACGTACATTATTAATGCACACTATTATGACGATAACCTGATAGAGATAATTAACTATGAAGTATATCTTGAAGGACGCTTGCAACTGCTGGGAGACGATGAAGATGCGCAATGGAAAGCCTGGTTATCGTTGAACATAGGTTTTGTTGACAATTCCAGCATAAGAACTCAACATAGAACTTATGCTACTACACCACCGAACGAAGTGTATGATGTAGATGATGATCGGATCAGCTGGACCGAGCATGCAGCCAACCTTTATCTATCACCGGGTTTATCAATAGGTATCGGCAACTTCATAGTCGGTTATCGCCATTGGATACATTTCGACGAAAGCAGTTTAATTAAGGGGGAACCGGCCCGACAACTGGGTACTATCCGGGTTGGTTATCGCTTTATCTGGTAAGCACAGGTTTGGCTATAATCTATATGTAAAAGAAATGGGCCGTTGAAACGGCCTTTTTTGCTTATATATCTAAGTGTCTAAATACTAATTATAAAAGTCTAATTTGCCATGCTTACTTTAAAACTAAGCTTTTATCTATTCATCTCCGTCGCGCAATTGGATAACCTCGTGCCCCGCCTTAATCCCGCTTCATCGTAACGGCGTTTTTCTTCAGCTGTCTCAGGAATAACCGAAGGGATAGGCGTTGACTTGCCTTCATCATCCAGAGCGACATAGGTTAAATACGCAGATGAAGTGTGTTTCCGCGTTCCGGTTTTGGTATTCTCCGAAAATACCTTTACGCCAACCTCTAAGGAGCTTTTAAAGGTGCGGTTGACGGCGGCTTTCAGTATCACCAGATCTCCCATCTTTATAGGCGAGAGAAAGGAGAGTGAATCCACCGCTGCGGTCACTACCAGCCTGTTGGTATGTCTCCGGGCTGCGATCGTGCCGGCGATATCGATCAGTTGCATGACCTTTCCACCGAAGAGGGTGCCGAAGTTGTTGGTATCGTTGGGTAGAACCACTTCCGTCATTTCCACAAACGACTCACTAACTGGTTTTGCAGGAATTTCTGATTCGATTTTAGACATCCTTGGATCTCAACCTGTTATTTACGCCTGCTAAGATGGCGGATTGAAGGCGAAGTTAGCGCACAATATAATAAACCCCAGACTTATCAAAAAGATCATAGAACTTGCTATAATTGAAGCAAATGTTTTTTGCTTCAATGCCTGCCGTAGTGCAATAATAGCTAAAACCAGAGCGGGTAGCGGCAGTAACATAATCAATACTTCGAGGGAGACACCGGGCAGGTAAGTCCAGAGGCGCGCTATCCACCCTATTCCACCTCGATATCCCGCCTGCACTACCAACCAGAACGTTAAAGGGGGAAGCAGGAAGAGCAAGGAAACAAAAATAGTAAACAAATGAAATT
>CBDUWK010000491.1:0-2108 GCA_965370905.1 uncultured bacterium
AGTCTGGAAGTATTCGTAATCCCAGTCGAACTGAAGTCCTTCACCAATGCCCAGAAATTCGATATATTCGCCTCCCAACCTTTCCAGATACCAACCACCGGGGGCTTCAGGATCATTGGGGGCAGGACGGAAGAGGAAATCTACTTCCCGTTTGGTGCGCCAGGGATCGTCCACGTTATCCGTCCGCGCTACCAAGTAAACAACTAACAGGTGCTCTTCGTCCAACTGCTGCACGGAATCGAAGAATACTCCTGAAGCTTTGGGATCCGCTTCCATCAGATCCTCGGCGATCTTCTTACACAGTAATTCAGGAGTGGAAGGGATCTGCTGGCAGGAAAAAACCAGAAATAGGATAACCAACAACGGCGGAGTGGTCTTCATATTACTATAAATATTTCACCTGGATTGAAATGGACTTAATCTGCCATCAGGTGAACAATATACTCAATTTATGGATATGGATCAAGAATGAATCACGATTCATGCCGCACTTAGTCCCGAGACAGCACCTCCTTTAAAACATGATTGAAATCCTTGAACTGCAATCCCAAATCATTGTATATGGAACGATCTTGCGGCGCGGTGGCTTCCTTCATCATGCTGATCTGGCCGCGAGACAGCGGAAAGGACTTGAAACGATCCAGCCGGGAAGCTACGAACCACATTAAGGGAACAGGCATTCTTATGAATATGACGCGTTTATTCAACAATTGGGCCAGCTTTTCCATAATCTGGCGATAGGAAAGCACTTCGCCGCCGAGTTCGTAGATTTTGCCGACACTTGCGCGGTTTTCAAGAGCATTTACGAAGGCTTCTGCCACGGTTGCGACGGTCACAGGCGCCATAGGTGAGGAACCATCTCCGATCAGGGGAACAATGCGCCGCGACACCATCTGCCGGATCATGCGGAAGAATTCGCCGTCCTTTCCCAGGATTACTGATGGTCTGATTATGGTCCAGTCCAGTTGTGAGGTTCGCACCAATTCTTCTGCCTCAGCTTTGGTGCGATGGTAGCAGGAGGCCGATTGGGGATTGGCTCCCAGGGCGCTCATGTGGAGATACCTGCCGATGCCGACTTCGTAGCAGGTCCATAACATATTTCTGGTGGCGTTGACGTGAAGTTTATCGAAGGTAATTTCCTCTTCAGGGAACTGGCGGATGATGCCGACCAGATGAATAGCAGCGTCGCATTTTCTCAGTCTCTTCAAGTTTATGGAATGCCGCGAGGTGACGTCACCCACAATCTCCTGGACACCTGAAATGGAATTGGGCTGGCGAACCAGGGCGAGGATTTCATGCCCCCGGTTTTTAAGTTCGGCGATTATTTGCCGACCGACGAAACCGGTGCCGCCGGTCAGGAAGATTTTCAATGGTTGGTTCCTTAGTTGGCCTCGGGCGGTTCGCGAACGGCCCCTACATGCCAGCGGTTATTTTTATGGCGGGGGAAGCACCCCCGCCCTACGTTTTGCGGGTCGGGACGAGACTCCCAAAGGTACAGGCGACTTCTACGCGACATTACGTCGGGATCAGGGGCGACCCCGACTATGGATATATCTGTATGGGAAAAATAGGAGATTGCTTCGGCATCCCGACAAGTCGGGATTCCTCGTCCCGAAGGGATCCCTATGGGGCAATGACCCTTACCTTATAACTACGACTTTTTCTGTCTGAACAATTTGGGCTGACTGCAATTTTATGATATATACCCCTGAAGCTACATGGCCGGCATCCCACCTGAATTGATGCGATCCGGGTAACATCATCTCGGAAAAAAGAGGTTTAACCAACCTGCCGGTAATATCATAGATGCCTAATTTCACCTCACCTGCCGCCGGTAAAGTGAAACTGGCGACCGTAACCGGGTTGGCAGGATTGGGACCCACTGATAGGTCCAGGTTATGCAGCGGTTCATAAGTTATAGGATATTTCATAGCCAGGGAATCCCCAGTGATGTTGCGGAAGAAAAGTATGCCTCCATTGTAAGTTGAAAGCAGAAAATCTCCATCTCCATCCTGATCAATATCGAAAATGTCTATGGTGGCAAAATGATGAGTACCTTGACCAAGAAAATACTGTGTCTCAAAGAGAAATTGAGGATTTTCAAGAGT
>CBDUWK010000492.1:0-2104 GCA_965370905.1 uncultured bacterium
CTTTCTTCATCATGCAGAATCCCGGAGGCAGAATCCTCCTGCAGCGGCAGTTGGATCCAGCCGGGGAACTATCCTTCACAAGCATCGATATCACCGATCACGCAAAACTGATCGCGCTCGGTGTGGAAAGGGATTTAGGACCCGCCATCAAAGGTCCGGAGCGCCATCCCGACGGCGAAGTTAGATTGTATAACTTAAGTGGCGATCTTCTCTACCACAAACAGGTAGCGTATTCGCGTTGGAATACCACCACACCGAGGGTGAAATTCTCTGCAGATAACACAGAACTGATAGTGCTTACCCGCGACGAGGTTATCCGTGCGGAAATTTCCGATCTGAGCGCGAAAGGAGGTGCACGATGAACTACAACACGAACCATAATACCTACACCCACCTTACTGCGATAGCGATAATCGCCTTGGTGTGCATACTCTCCTTCACTTCTTCGATAGATGCTGTGCCCTGGATGTTTCAGCCGACTTCCGAACCGCATTCGTTGAGCAACAATTATTGCGAAATGCAGACTTATGGATCCCCATACTACCACGACGGCATCGACGTGATTAAACCGACCGGTGGTGTACCGGTATACTCAGTCTCCGACGGATGGATGACGCATGAAGCCTCCGGAACCATGTACGGCGGAATTATGATCGGAAACACCTACGCGGCCGGCGATTCCGGCTGGCTCTACTGGCACCTGCCTAACAGTACCTTCCCCTTCAACGTCGGTGACCGGATCAACGAGGGCGATTACATTGGTGACATCGCCTATTGGTCGGTTTACAGTTTCCACCACGTCCACTTCAGCATGGTGGTGGGAACCAGTGGATTGCCCTGGGGGTGGTACGAGGCGATAGATAATCCTTTAGATTGGATGGAACCGTCGACGGACGATGATCCACCGACTATCTACAATGCATTAGGAACAAATCTATTAGCTTTTTGTGTAGATAACACATCCAACTACCTGGATCCGGACAACCTCAGCGGTAACGTGGATATCATCGCCAAAATTGGAGACCTCTGTCTGAACGATTATTGGGAGATCGCCCCTTATCGCATTGAATACTCTATCACCGGTGCGACAGTCAACGAGCACTATCTCTCCTTTGTGTTCAATGACTGGCTGCCAGCATCAAATACGGTCACTGGTACTGTCTATAAAGACGACTACACCTGCAACTCCGAAGGTGACTACGATGATCGGGATTTCTTCTTCATCCTCACCAATCACGACGATGACGAAATCATCGAATATTCCGATCGTAACAACTACTGGGATACCGACTCATACCCCGGCGGAACCTATACCATCACCGTGGATGCCTGGGATGCCGGCGGCAACCTGACTCAGGATTCCATGGAAGTTACCATCGCCGGAACGCCATCCTTCACCGTGGACTTGACTTACAACTACGGATCACCAGTACCTGCTGGTGGTGGTAACATCAACTTTGACGTTTTCCTGCAGAATAACGAAACCACTTCGCAGGATTTTGATCTCTGGATAGAAATCCCACCGCAAGTAACACCTCCCTCAGTCCCCAATCGTAATTTAACCTTCCCGGCCGGGCATACTCTCTTTCGTCCCGGTATGAACTGGCCCATTGCTGCCAGCTGGCCTGCAGGAAACTACGAAATGGACTGGAACATCGGCGATTTGGCCACTACTACACTCTGGGCTTCGGATAGCTTCCCATTCTCCAAGTCAGTTGACGACGATGGCAGCGTTTTCACGCTCAGGGAAATTGAGGGTGATCCATTGGATCAGCTCTTTGAGGGTACCGAATTTGACGGGGCAAGCTCCCCCGCCCTACCTGAAGAATTCGCCTTGTTGGGTGTTTATCCCAATCCGTTCAATCCCGTTACCTCTTTGCGTGTATCGCTGCCCGAGGCAGGATTCGTGAAGCTCGCTATCTATGACATTTCGGGACGGATGGTGAGTACTCTGATAGACGAATGGCGCGACGCGGGAGTGCACCAAGCGACGTTCGATGGCAGCAACCTTTCCACAGGAATCTTTGTATCCCGGTTAACTGCCGGTGACCGGATACTTTCAGGAAAGATGCTGTTGATGAAATAGGGGCAGTTTGGATAATGC
>CBDUWK010000493.1:0-2071 GCA_965370905.1 uncultured bacterium
ATACGTTCTTTTACCGCCAGCAGAGCTTCCGATAGCCGGCGGGCATCCTCCGGCGACTTCCTGAGGACGTGAATCGCCATCCTCTGCGCGGACTTCTTCCCTACTCCCGGAAGCCTGGCGAATTCGTCTATCAACTTTTGCAATGATGGGGGGATCGATGACATAATCTAAAACCCCGGCATCTTGAATCCCGGCGGCAAACCGCCCATAAGTCCTCCGGCTGCAGAGGACATCTTCTCTTCCGCGGCTTCTCGAGCATTCTTTAACGCCTGGTTGACTGCAGCAGTTATCAAATCCTCCAGCATCTCTTTATCGTCAGGATCTATCACGTCGGGATCTATATTAATCTCTATAATTTCCTGCTTGCCGGTTGCCTTTACGTTGACTACGCCACCACCGGAAGATCCTTCGACTTCAAGCTGTTCCAACTCTTCCTGAGCGCGAGCCATGTCCTCCTGCATCTTCTGAGCCTGTTTTAAAAGCCCGCCCATTCCGGATCGTTTCATTATTTTCCTCAGCTAATATATATCACTATAAAGCAGTTTTAAGCAATCCTTTTAGCGCCTAAACATCGGATCAATTCGGTTTCAAAGGGATCCTCTTCATGGTTCGATTTCGCCAACTCTTCGGCGTCAGCCTTAGATAGCCTCTCAAATCGTATTCTGACCGGCGAACCGAATACCTGACTTAGCCCTGAATCGAGACTGCCCGAAGCGGCGACTTTCCTGAGCCTTTCCAATTGAAGGTCGTGCAGATCGGCACCAAATCCGACTACCAGCGTATCCGTTTCAAAACTCTGTGGACACCCCATCTTAAGCTGGCAGGCAAGTGGAATGCGCCCTTCACAAATTATGTCAACTGTTTCCTGCCATCTGGCTCGAACCGTTTTCAAATCCGGCGAGACCCCTGGTTGAGCAGGTTCCTTTGGGGTACTTGGTACTGGCTCAGGTGATGGTGCGGAAGTCTGTGGCGATAATTCAGTTTTTTTTTGTGGAACCGGCGTTGGTTTAGCGGCTGTGCTAACGCTCGATGTCGCTGCTGGATTACTTTTCAGTTCCCCTAACAGCTCTTCGATTTGGACGGTTCGTTCCAGTGACGCCAACCGGAGCAAGGTCAGCTCTAATTTCAGTCTCGGTTGTGGGTGTCGTTTTATCTCATTGAAGGTATCCTGCAAGATTGCCAATATCCGCAGTAAATTGTTGATCTCGAAATTTGCGGAACTCTCTTTATACCTTTGGCGCACAGTCTGGGGAGCTTCGATAAAAGCGAGTCCCTTGCTATCCTGAGCCTTTACGATGTTCAAGAAGTGATCTGATAAACCACGCAGAAACTCTCGAAGGCTCAATCCCTTGGAATCAACATCATCGACAATTTGAAAGACCTCAGCAACTCGGTTCTGTGCTATGATATCGGAAACTTTGAAGAACATATCTTCAGGCACGATCCCAAGCGCCGATCTGAACTCATCTCCGGTAATGCCGTCAGGCGCGAAAGTTGTCATCTGATCGAGCAAACTCTGAGCATCCCGCATAGATCCATCAGCGCGGCGCGCTATCAGCTCGATGGCTTCTGTATCCGCTTTTATCGATTCCTGCTCGCATATATGCTGCAAGTGTGCCGTGATTTCTGCCAAGGCGATTCTACGGAAGTCTAAGCGTTGGCAGCGCGACAATATTGTCGCAGGCAGGCGATTTATTTCAGTTGTCGCGAAGATGAACATCACATGTTCGGGCGGCTCTTCGAGGGTTTTCAGCAGTGCGTTGAAAGCCTCGATGGTGAGCATGTGCACTTCATCGATAATGTAGATCTTCCTGCGACAGGAAGCGGGATTGAAATAAATGTTATCCCGCAGGTTGCGAATCTCGCCCACACCGCGGTTGGAAGCGCCATCAATCTCCAGAACGTCCAGGCAGCGGCCCTCGGGAATCTCCTGGCAGGCGGTGCACCGGTTACAGGGTTCGGCGGTGGGACCGTTCTGACAGTTAACAGCCTTGGCGAGCAATCTCGCCGTGGTGGTTTTACCCACACCGCGCGGACCGGAAAAGATGTACGCGTGCGCGATTCTGCCAGC
>CBDUWK010000494.1:0-2067 GCA_965370905.1 uncultured bacterium
CATGTAGCAGGAATCACCGCCAGAGGGAATCCCTTCATCAAGATTCTGGCTGCCCGCTTGACCTTCGATCACCGCATGATCCCCATGATTCCGACCATCGATTGGGCGAAGAAGACTTCCAAAATGATGGTCGAGACGGCAGATTACTTCAAGGCGAATGGGGTTCGAGTAGTCAATATGAGCTGGGGTTATACTCTGGAAGAGATCGAAGATGCCCTGGAAGCAAATGGTGCGGGAGGCACGGTTGAGGAACGCAAGGAACTCACCCGGCAGATGTTCGACATCATTAAAGAAGGTCTCTATACAGCCATAGAGGGCACACCGGAAATCCTCTATATCGGAGGAGCAGGAAATGCTGATAGCGACGTAGAATTCGAAGAGTTCATCCCCAGCGCCTTCGACCTGCCAAATCTGATGGCAATCGGCGCGGTCGATCAGGCTGGCGACGAAACCGATTTCACCAGCTTCGGTAAAGTTCATGCCTACGCCAATGGTTTTGAAGTGTTAAGCTATGTGCCCGGTGGTGACCAGATTAAGCTCAGTGGCACTTCGATGTCATCTCCGAATACTACCAACCTGGCGGCAAAACTCCTCGCCGTTAATCCCGATCTTACTACAACGCAGGTTCGAGAGTTAATCGAAAAAGCTTGTGATGAGAAAAAGGCCGGTGACCGTGTTGTGCGACTGATCAATCCGAAGAAATCTTTGGAATTGGTTAAGAAGCTATAAGATACTAATCATAAGACAGCAAATAGGGGCGCAGCCTGCTTACCGCCAGATGGCTGCGTCCCTATCTTTCTGATAAAATAAATTTATAACAATGCTCGAAAGTAATTTCCAATACCTACGTAATGACGGGGCTGTCCCAAAAGTAACTTTTCGGGTCATTGCGTGGAACGAAGTGACGAAGCAATCTCTTGATAATCAACGGGTTATGAGATTGCTTCGCTTCGCTCGCAATGACATTTTTAGGCTTTTGGGACAGCCCCATCCTCCCCCTCGTATTAGCTTGTATAAATTGGATGTTAGGAATTCTCCATAGGAGTCTCCGTGGGAATCCTACGGACCTTCGGACCGATTCGTCGAAACGTGTAGCATTACACCAGAATAAATTCTGGTGCTGAAACTTGTCGAGATGTCTAAAGACATCGAAGTGTGGGGTGATCACTTCAGTGATCTTGGTAAGTTTGAGCCCTATAATTTATTGTGGGGCTTTGCATTCCCCATAGGAGTCTCCAGGGGAGTCCTACGGACCTTCGGACTTGCCTGACTGACAATGCTGGAAATTACTTTCGAAAACCGCTATATCTTTCAGTCTCTAAAACCTTCCTCATTATCTATCCTGAACCAAAAGTGGCTGTTATTCGCCTCCTGGAGTATATCCAGGCGGCTAAATTCCCTACCCCTGTGTGTTCGAAGCAAATCAGCTTAGAATATAATTTACCTGATAATCTCCGAATAATTCATGGATTAACACTATAAGTCGATTACGGGCACACCTTTTGCTTTTTCGGAGGACACATGCCGAGCACCGCAGCCAGTGAGATTTATTCCAGAAAACGAAAATGTAAAAGCGAGAGGTTGAAGTGAGCACCAAACCCAAAATCCAGGTCTTCCTAAGAAATTTGCATGATGAAAAAGCCATAGAAGTTGCAAGGAGGATGCCCTACCTTAAAAAAGACTTCAAAGTAGGCGTTACATATCTCAATGGAGAGCAGGTGGGTGAAGGCGTTTTTGCTGACAGTGGTATTGAATTAACCGGCATTGACATTCAACCTCTTCCACTTGATGATTCACTTAATTATATCGATCCAATTAAGTCTTCGTTTAGGAAGAATGTACCAGATGTAGCCATGGCTGCCCTCCCGGACACAGCCTCATCTTCTTTCCTGGTCGCCGCCGGAGCTTCGGGCGCTCGAGTGATAGTCACCGAGTTCGACGATGAACCCAGCTTAATGTCATCATTCGTGGAACTCACTTCTCTATATTTCAGTGACGTGATCCTTCCTGCAACACGTAATTTGCAGAGGATTCTGAGTCAATCACTCCCTCAACTCTCCAAACGAG
>CBDUWK010000495.1:0-2064 GCA_965370905.1 uncultured bacterium
ATAGCGATTGAATATGAGGGTGGAGCGCCCACGACCTTAGCCCAACGCAATTTGACCTTCCCGGCCGGACACATCATCTATCGTCCGGATATGAACTGGCCGATTCCTGCGGGCTGGGCAGCAGGCGACTACATGTTCTGGGGAAGGGTGGGCGTTGAACCCAACCAGATCTGGGATGAGAGCGGATTTCCTTTCAGCAAAGATGGAACAACTGCCGTGGGTGGATTTACACCCTGGATGCCAGTGGGTGCTCCGAATCCGCTGGATGATATCTTCGGGGATATTGAGCGGGGTGCAGCTGCTGCACCTGCTGAATTCGCGCTGCTGGGCGTTTATCCCAATCCGTTTAACCCCTCAACAGCAATCAGCTATCAGCTTTCAGCACTCAGCCGCGTAAACCTTTCGGTTTACGATATTGCAGGAAGGATGGTGGCAGAGCTGGTCAACGGGTGGAAGAACCCGGGCAGACACGAGGCAACACTGAATGCGGCGGGTTTAGCTTCGGGAGTGTACATATACCGGCTGGAGGCGGGGGAATTCCGGGTTTCCGGAAAGATGGTTTTGATGAAGTAACACAAGAAGACAGAAGACAGGATACAGGAGACAGAAGGGGCACACAAACGTGTGCCCTTTTAATTGGCTCTTGTTACAATCTAATAAAATTCTGGATCATGTGGCGCAGATTTTGACACTTTATTGGTTTTGTATATTTGACTTTTAATAACTTTTTGCTATTTTATTTGTAAATCCTGCCCTAGTGACAGCGAGGAGACCTATTACGCGCACATTTATCCTTTCCTTCCTTATAACTGCGTTGTTCTCTCCCTGCAGTCACACATAAGTGTTCTACAAACTATAATTTCCTTCTCATCGTTCTACTTACTATAGAAAAACAAGCGACCATGCATGAGGTCGCTTGCTATTCTCGCTAAGTTCATTGAATTAGAATCGCTTTGTATACCCGTGACAGTAAGGTGTCTTGCCATTGTGCTGGTAGTAATCCTGGTGGTAATCTTCAGCGTTCCAGAAGGTACCAGCTTTATCTAATTCGGTAGCAACTTTGTAGCCTCTGTCTTTTAATATCTGGATCAGCTTCGCGGCGATCTTTTTCTGCGTATCGTCCAAATAGAAGACCTCAGAACGGTACTGCTCACCGACATCCGGGCCCTGGCGGTCAACCTGAGTGGGATCGTGTATCTCGAAGAACAGCTTAGCGAGCGTTTCATAATCAGTCTTGGAGGGATCGAAGACCACTTCGATGGCTTCAGCGTGACCGGTGTTGGTATAACAGACCTCTTTGTAGGTGGGGTCGTCTTTATGCCCGCCCATATATCCAACCGTGGTCTCCATGACGCCTGCAGCATTCTGGAAGAAGTATTCGACTCCCCAGAAGCAGCCTCCCGCGAAATATGCTCTTTCAGGCTGTGGCGCGGCGGCAACCGAAGGAATAAAATTCATGGAAATGGAATTGACGCAATGGCGAGCATTTTTCTCGGTAAATCCTTCACCCGTGAAAACATGCCCCAGATGAGCGCAGCAATTATTACATATGATCTCTGTGCGCCTGCCGTCTGCATCGGGCACATGCTTGACTGCTCCTGGTATCTCGTCGTCGAAGCTGGGCCAGCCACAATGCGAATCGAACTTATCTTCGGAACGATACAGCGGCGCATCGCATCTCCTGCAGGTATAAGTGCCCTTCTCTTTGTAGTCGGTGTATTTACCGGTATAGGCTCTTTCGGTGCCTTTGTGCAGAATGACTTTCTCTTCTTCCGGTGTCAGTGGGTTGTACTTCATATTTTTACCTTGCTGTGCATAGATCAGGCTTGATCCCAGGATCGCATAACTTAATATTGATAATAACGAACGCATGGAAATCCCCTCCTAACTTCGAATAACTACACTTGTATGTTATTCGAGAGATTAGAAGAAAACGTGGGATTTATTTCATTTATCTGTTCTCTGATTCTCACTTCACCACCACAACCCGCCTGAGGCGGGCAAGCCCGCTGCACTGCATCAACGTATTATCTTGTCATTCCTGCGCAGGCAGGTCCGAAGGAC
>CBDUWK010000496.1:0-2054 GCA_965370905.1 uncultured bacterium
AAAATGCGGTTAAATTATTGGATGAACCCGAAAAACAAAAAGCGCTGAGTGAATCAAATGCAGCGGTATTCGACCGGAAATTCACACCCGAGACGATTGTTAAAGATGTGTTAGTTCGTCTGAAGTCCTGAAAAAAGATCTTCAATCTTGGTGTTCAACACCTTATCTTTAGATTTTCTACACGTAAATATTTGAAAAGAGCTATTTCTGTACCCATTAATAGTCAAATTCACGGGATACTATTCGCTATATAAGAGTAGAATTATATGAGGAATTGTAAAACTTGCTTGAGCTTAAAAAGCGCTTAAGTGAAGGCAAAGTAAGGGTGTGGCAACTACTGCCGACGATACCCCGGGAGTGAAAATGAAAGTAACAATGAGAAAAACAGCGATATTCAGCGCATTTATCCTGGTATCTTCGTGGATGAATATTATTCATGCGCAAGGCACATCCGGTTTCGAGATATTGCGGCTTCAGACTCAACCGCGAGGGAGTTCGCTGGCAGGCGCTCTTATTGCCGATGCAGGTCATATTGAAAATATCTTCTACAATCCTGCCGGCTTGGCAGCATTACAAAAGAGGGCTGTAACTGCGGGTTATATGAACTATCTCTTGGACATTCAGTCAGGACATGCAGCCTATGTCGATCCGACGCAACCCTGGGGAACCTGGAGTGTTTTCCTGAACTATACCAATTACGGCGATTTCGATGGTCGCACGCCTACTGGCGTCCCACTACCCACGTTTACCGCCTCAGACATCGTTTTAGGAGCTGCCTATGCCAGAAAAATCAGGGATAATATCAACGTAGGAGGCGGAATAAAATTCGTTCAGTCGGATATCGAAGACTATACCGCTCGCGCTCTGGCGCTGGACATGAGCGGGCAGATGACGTTAATCGAAGAAAAGCTGAGATTCGGCGCGGGTATTTTCAACCTCGGCGGTACAATTCAGGCGTACGACGACTACAAAGATACCCTGCCATTATACTACAGGTTCGGCATATGGGGCGTACCGGAGGGTCTGCCCGCAAATCTATATTTATCGTTCACCATGTACCACGAATATGCTGATAACTACTCGCTGAATGGGATTATCGGATCGGGTTTCGTAGATTTCCTCAGCGACTTCTATGTAGGCGCAGGCGCAGAATTCAATCCCATGGAAGTTGTACATTTACGCATTGGATATGATACTATCGGCCTGGATCAAAAAGTCGGAACGCGCAAAGACGCCTTAGCGGGAATTTGCCTGGGATTAGGGATAGACGTAACCGTATTTAGGATGGATTATGGTTTAGCATCGCACGGCGAATTAGGCTTCGTACAGCGGATATCTCTTTCGAAAGAACTTTGAATCAGATAGATGGTTTAAAAGTCTATTTTGCCCGATCCAGATTTTAAGGGATCGGGCAATTTTATTATCTTCAAATGGAGATTAAACGTATCCCTTCAGAGCGTGTCTAATAAATGGAAACCAAAAAGAACAGGGAACAGGTGGAAGACGACAGGCGACTCGTCGAGAGGTTCAAGAAGGGTGAGGAGAAGGCATTCAACGAGTTAGTGCGGAAGTACCAACAGCAAATATACCAGGTTGCGCGCAGGTTGTTGAAATCGCACCAGGAGGCGGAAGATATAGCCCAGGAAGTCTTTATCAAGGCTTATCACCAATTGAAGAACTTTAGAGGCGAAGCGTCGATCTCTACCTGGCTATATCGAATTGCAGTTAACATGAGCCTGAATGTCATTCGCAAAAATAAGATCAGACAGATATTTAGTATAGAAGCAGCCGGAATGTCAATTGAAAGTAAGAACGACCTGCCGGATAAGCAGGTAGAAAATGCCGAAACTATGCAAGCGATATCCAGGGCTATCGACAAACTACCCAATAAGCAGAAATTAGTGTTCACACTTCGGTATCACCAGGGATTATCACATAGTGAGATCGCCAGCATAATGAAGAGAGACGTCGGCACGGTAAGGGCGAATTATCATCAAGCCATTCGCAAGTTGCAAAAAGCGGTGAGATCATGAAAAATCAGTTGACCCATTTAA
>CBDUWK010000497.1:0-2054 GCA_965370905.1 uncultured bacterium
GGACAAGCTACGTGAATTCCTTTCAGCTCACCAACCTTTCATTCTGCTCTTTGACGAGATCCTGGAATACATCAACCGGGCGCTCGACGAACGCACATACTACACGAAACAAAAGACCGGCGTGTCGCTTGGCACCCAGACCTTCTCATTCTTCCAGGAACTGACTGAGACTGTGGCTTCTATCCCGCAGGGCATGCTGGTGGTGACGCTGCCATCCAGCTACCTGGAGGATTTCGGCGACCGAGAGGAAGAATCATTGGCCCGATTGAACAAAATCTTTGGCCGCGTGGAGAGCATCGAGACGCCAGTGCAAGGAGAAGAGGTATATGCGGTTATCCGGCGCAGGCTGTTCGAAGTCGAGGGCCTTAAAACCGCTAAGATGCGAGAGGTGGTCCACAACTACTTCCAGCTTTACCAGCAGCACCGCGATGATCTGCCACCCAAGGTTAGGGACGCAAACTACCGCGACAAGATGGAGCTTGCTTACCCTTTCCACCCGGATGTGATCGACATCCTGTACGAGAAATGGAGCACCTTCCCCACATTCCAGCGCACGCGCGGTGTGCTGCGTTTATTGGCAAACGTGATCGAAGACCTGTACCAGCGTGAGGTGCCGATCGAGATGATTCTGCCTGGCGACATTAACCTTGACCGACCCAGCATTCGCCAGGAGTTCTTGAAACACATCGGGCCAGAGTACGAGGGTGTGATCGCTTCGGATATCGCCGGGCACGAGGCCAAGTCACAACTGCTCGACTCGGCCAACAAACAGTGGAAGCACCTGGCGCAGTGTATTTCGACTTCGATCTTCTATCACTCATTCAGTGCTGACGACACGAGCAGGGGCATCAATCTTCCTTATATCAAACTTGCAGTGCTGCGCAGCGATACCATTCCGGCACTGGTGACTGACATCCTGGGTAAGTTGACGAATATGCTATGGTATCTGAACACGCGCGCAGATGCCTATTACTTATCACGCATCCCCAACCTGAACCGCATGATCCTGGATAAGAAGGAACTTTTCTCAGAGTCGTATGAAGATGAACTGCGCAATGTGATCAAGAAGGAATTAGGCAACCGCTTCAGGAATTACTTGTGGCCGGAAAACAGCGACGGCATCCCGGATAACCGCGAACTCAAGCTGGTGATCCTGCATCCACATGATTCGGGCGAACAGATTACAGAATGGGTAGAACGGCGCGGCAATTCCTTCCGTGAGTATAAAAACACCCTCTTTTTTGCCCTGGCGGACACTGCCGGATTCGGCAAACTGCGTGAAGACGTCAAGACGTACCTGGCATTAGAGGACATCCAGTCGGAGATCCGTTCCGGGGACAGTCCTCTGCCGGAGGAAAAGCAAAATGAAGTCAAGACCAGGATGCGGAGTATCACGCGCGATTACTCGTATCAGGTGCGGAGAATGTATCACGTTGTGCAGTATGGCGAACGCAGTGTGGATCTGGGGCAACCGGTGACGGGTAGTGAAACGCTGGACGGATGGTTTTACCGCGAACTGACATCCAGTGATCTTGGGGCGATCCTGACCCAACTGCATTACCGCACGGTTGTGAACAAATTTTTGGCGGATAACGACCGCCTGGCAACCGGCGTTCTTCTGGACCAGTTTTATAAAAACCCCAAGCTGCCAGCGTTATCTGAACAAGGCGTACTGGCGAGGGCAATCCAGTTGGGTGTAACGGATGGCGCTTTCGGTTTGGTCGCGGTACAGGATGGAACCATTCTCACAGATAGCATTAAATTCAGGACAGAGGTTGTTTTAGATGGGATTGCATTTGACAACGAGACACTCTTACTTGATCCAGCTATAAGTGAAGCAATCATCGCTGAGCAGGAGACTGAAATACCACCTGGTCCGATCCCCGGTCCTGTACCTGTTCCCGGACCCGATGATGAGCCAGAACCCGGTCCAGAACCTGGACCTGAGCCACAGCCAGAAACAGGTTATCACCGTGTGCGATTAGTGGTTGAGGGAATTCCGGCCAGCAAAATTGCTGATGTCAACCGAGGGATATTGTTGCCTTTCAGCAGGT
>CBDUWK010000498.1:0-2032 GCA_965370905.1 uncultured bacterium
TCATGACAGTGTAACCTTGAGGTTTTCAGCCACTGAGGGCGAGGTTTTGTCTGAATTTAATTACTGATTATCGCGTCTCCGGCGATTCGAATCAATTGTGATCGGGCTGTCAGTGCGTCGAAGCGAGCGTTGACAACATTCAACTCAGCGGAGAGATCGGTGGTTCTGGCGTCTAAGAGTTCCAGGGTGGTTATCAACCCCAATTCATGGCGTTTCTCCTGAGTTTCTAAGACTTCTTTAGTCTGGTTGACCATCTTCCGTGCCGAGCTTAAGCGCGCTCGCGCCGAAGTTAAATCATTGTAAGCTGCAACTAACTGCATATGGAGAAGTGTTTCGAAATCTCGGGCGTTCTCTTTTGCCCTTTTCAAATTCAGGCGCGCTTCCTGGAATTTAGCTACGTTCCCGAAACTGGAAAATAGAGGCATCCTCAATGAAATTGCCGCTGTCCACGATTCAAAGCCGTCGAGCTTTAGATCAGCGTCAGCCTGCCAGCTGTAGATATATTTGAAATTCACTTTGGGTTGAAAGTTGGATGAAGCGATCCAGACGTTATGTCCTTCCAGTTTTACACCATCTCTGGAAATCCGAAGATCAGGGGAATTATCCTTAATCTTTTCCCAGAGAATTTCGGGCGGCTCAAGTTGTGTCAAAGGTTCGTCAGAATCGTTTGAGAGAAAACGTGGCAAATCAGCAGGATAATATGACTTGTTTTCCCGTACACCCATAACGTGCTCCAGAGCCAATTCGGTTAAACGGAGATTGTTGCTTGCTTCAATAAGCGCGGCTTCAGCTTCAGTATGCTCTACTTCCCAGCGTAATACATCAACATGGGGAATCAATCCCAGTGTTTCTCTGCGCCGAAATCTCTCCAGATATCCTCGTGTTACCTCCAGTGCTTCTCGCTGAACTTCCACTGCTTTGTAAGCACGACAGAGGTTATAATAGGAGATTTCCACTCCAAGAATAACTTCCCTCTCCTGAATTGACCTGCTGGTGTTGATCAGATTCTTTCTGGTACCGGCTATGCGTAGAGCTGTTAGTTCGATGCCGCCGTTATAGATGGGTTGTTCTACAGAAATGTTTGAACTGTACATGTCCTTGTATGCGAAAGGCGGGAAATCCTCCGGATCGATGTACTGACCGTATTCCTGGAGTATAACGTCGCGCATAATGTTCTGCCGGAATACAGTTTCATCATCCGAGCGAATCACAGTACTGTTGAAACTCACCTCTGGAAGCGCGTCAGCAATGGCTCCGAGCATCCCCCATCGGGCAGCTTTAACATCCAATTCAGCCTGCATCAGGACAGGATTATCACGCAGCGCTCTGACTTTGGCTTCATCCAGGGTCAAGGGTTGAGGTTCTGAAGCAGAAGCAAACGTAAATAAACCGACAGCTATAAGGTAACTTATACTCTTTAACATGGTCTTCTCAGGCGCAAACTTCTTCATGAAAGGGTGCTTTATGGCTAATAGAGTTTTTCTGTTTGTTGCCGCTTCAGAACCTCTTTCAGCCATTTCACCTCAACTTCGACGTGATAGATAGAATGATCAATAATTAGTTCACTCACTTTAGGCAATTGCTGGTGAATTGGCATTTCCTTAACTGCCTTCAAGATTCTTAGAATTTCTTTATGTTCAGCAATTCGACTCTCGAGAATTTTCGGCAATTCGACCGGCGGTAGATTCCCCGCAAAATAGAGTCCAATATCAAACTCGAGGTAAACTCTTTGTAGGCGATTTAACAACTCTCGCAATAGCGCCAGAAACTCTTCTTCACCTTTCCCGGTGATTCGATAGATGGTGCGGTCTGGTTTACCGCGGCGATGTTCTTCACCGACTTTTTGGACTGCACCTCGTTCTACCAGCTTGCGGAGTGCGTGGTAGATGGATCCGAATTTAATATCGGTCCATTGCCCCATACGACGCTGAATCTCCTTTTTCAGCTCGTAGCCGTGATATTCCTTTTCACGCAGAAATCCCAGTATAACGAGTTCGACAGACATAAGCAACCTTTAATATACAACCTTTAA
>CBDUWK010000499.1:0-2018 GCA_965370905.1 uncultured bacterium
AACCGGCGAAGATGCACTCGATGTTTTTCGCAAAGCGTTTGGAAACGTTCTTCCTTCAGTTGAGGTGAAATCACGCCGGGTGGGTGGTTCTACCTATCAGGTGCCTGTTGAGATTCGTCCTTCACGTCAACAGGCGCTGGCCACGCGTTGGATCATCAATTTCGCCAAGAATCGCAGCGAGAAGACCATGTCTGAGTGGCTGGCTGCCGAATTGATGGCCGCAGCTACTGGCGATGGTTCTTCTGTGAAGAAAAAAGAAGATACGCACCGAATGGCCGAAGCTAACAAAGCCTTCGCCCATTTCCGTTGGTAATAAATTATAATTAACAAATAATACAAGCAGCCCGCTGCTACCTATGCCACGTAAAGATCCCTTAAATACTGTTCGGAATATCGGCATCATGGCACATATAGATGCTGGTAAAACCACTACCACCGAACGCATTCTCTACTTTTCTGGGAAGATCCACCGTATGGGTGAGGTCCATGAAGGATCCACTTCTATGGACTGGATGGCTCAGGAGCGGGAGCGGGGTATAACTATAACGTCAGCAGCGACGACGATATACTGGAACGATCATCGCATAAATATTATAGATACTCCGGGGCATGTTGACTTCACTGCAGAGGTTGAGAGATCGCTGCGCGTCCTGGATGGTGCTGTTGCTCTATTCTGTGCGGTGGGAGGAGTGGAACCCCAATCCGAAACAGTTTGGCGACAAGCGGACAAGTACCATGTCCCCCGTATCGCATTTATCAATAAAATGGATCGCGTAGGGGCCGATTTTTACGGTGCTGTAAACAACATAAGCGAGAAACTGAGTATTACCCCGGTCCCTCTCCAGATTCCGCTGGGAGAGGGTGAGCTGTTCACCGGTCTAATCGACCTGATCAAGATGAAAGCGGTGCTCTATAATGAGAGTTCATTAGGCGCTTTATGGGAAGAAGTTGAAATACCGGACGCCCTGCTTCCTATAGCCAAAGAATATCACGAAAAAATGCTCGAATCGGTCTCTGATTACAACGATCAGCTGATGGAACTTTTCCTCGAGGAAAAACCCATATCTGTAGATCTGTTGCGCGAAGCGGTTCACCAGGCTACTCTCGATTGCCAGATAGTTCCGGTATTTTGCGGCAGCGCTTTTAAAAATAAGGGTATCCAGCGATTACTCGACGCCATAATCTATTATCTCCCCAATCCTTCCCAGGTAAGCCACGTTAAGGGTTTCAATCCCAAAAAGGAGAGGGATGAGGTGCGCAAACCAGATGATGATGAACCGTTCTCAGCTATCTGTTTTAAAGTCATCAGCGATCCTCATGTGGGGAAACTGCACTATTTACGTGTTTATTCCGGTAAAATTGAAGTAGGTAAAACTGTTTATAATCCCTCTATTAATAAGCGCGAAAGAGTGATGAAATTGCTGCAGATGTTCGCCAACAAACGGGTGGAAATCAAGGAAGCCTTTACAGGCGATATCGTAGCTGTAGTCGGGTTGAAATTCGCTCGTACCGGTGATACTTTATGCAATGAAGGGCATCCTATAATCCTCGAGAAGATGGAATTTCCGCGCCCTGTTATTTCCGTAGCTATCGAACCGCGTACCAAGGCGGATGAGGAAAGAATTTCCGAGGCTTTAAGAAGGTTGTCAGATGAAGACCCCACATTTGAAGTGACCACAAATCAGGATACTGGCCAGACCATCATTTCTGGTATGGGAGAATTGCATCTGGATATTCTCACCGACCGCCTCAAGCGAGAGTTTAAAGTCGATGCCAATGTAGGTAAGCCGCAGGTGGCTTACAAGGAGACAATTCGCCAGAGCGCAACCGCCGAAGGAAAATTCATTCGTCAAACCGGTGGTCATGGTCAGTACGGACACGTTGAGATCGAAATCGCTCCTGGCAAAGCGGGATCCGGGTATGTATTTGAAAATAAAATTGTAGGCGGCGCAATCCCCAGGGACTACGTTAATCCTGTTTCCGCTGGAATTCGTGAGGCGATGAAAACTGGAACCGTC
>CBDUWK010000500.1:0-2014 GCA_965370905.1 uncultured bacterium
ACAGCTTCGTACAACAGGCGGATACGGGTCAATAAACCGCGCAGATAACTGGCATAGCGTTTCTCTGTAGAGATATCTTCTATCTCGATTCCCGGCGGGAGTTTTATCATGAGATACCTTTATAACGCAGCGCACTCAGGTTAATTATTCACCTTTGTTTTATAAATTCCTGATGCGGATCGGTACAGCCAGTAACAGACACCTGCAAGTAAGATCATTCCCGGAATTCCGCCGAAGGGTGAATCCAGCAGCGCCATGACGTCTGCGTTGCCGGCGATGACGATGGGGATAGCCATCAAGATGCCTACTAATGCTTCGCCGGTTATCAATCCCGAAGCGAAGAGCAGGCCCGCCTGGTCGGATTTAGATCGCAACTGTTTGAAATTCGGGAGGGATTTGAAGTTCTTCGACTTGCCGTTCACTAAAGAAGAAATCAAGCCACCAACGAGAATCGGTGTGGACAGTTCCAGCGGCAGGTAAATCCCGACGGCGACAGCAAGGATGGGCGCTCGGAAGGAAGCGCCGCGCTTAGCCTGGTACTCGTCGAAGGAGATGATTCCGACAGCTATTATCGCGCCTATGGTGATCATAGTCCAGGGCAGGCCACCATGAAAGACGCCTGTAGCCACGGCTGCCATGAGGGTTGCCTGCGGCGCGGTCAAAGGATTAGGATGTTCGAGGGTAGGTTCGCCGAAGCCGTAGGCGTTCAGCAAAAGCATCAATACCGGCGCCATTATCAGCGCAGCAGATACCGTTCCCAGGACTTCCATCAATTGCTGTTTGTAAGGCGTCGCACCCACCAGTTGACCGGCTTTTAAATCCTGCAGAGTATCGCCGGATATAGCCGCGGCGCAAGCGACCACGGCTCCGATCAGGATGGCTGCTGCAGGGCCGTCCTGGCTGTCGGTTCCCATCAGGAAGGCCAACAGGAGAGAGGTCGCGAGCAGGGTAGCGATGGTGACGCCGGAGATGGGATTGTTGGATGATCCCACCAGACCGGCCATGTAGCCGGCGACGGCTGAAAAGAGGGCTGCGGCAATCAGCATTAGAACTGCCATCAGCAGGGAGATGCCGACGACTTTTACCACCAGCAGGTAGTAAAAATATAGTGGGATGATAGAAATAATGAGCGTGATAAAAACCCATTTGGTGGGGATATCCCGCTCGGTGCGGGGAATGGAGGACAGATCTCCTTTAGATCCACGGTAAGCGGAGAGCCCTGCGGAAACGCCGGACACGATGGGCTTGCGCAGGCTTATCAAAGCCCAGAGGCCGCCCACAACCATAGCTCCGACGCCGATATAGCGTATTTGCGAAGACCAGATTTCATAGGCGACGTCAACGGCTGATCCGAAATCTCCGGGGGGAGCGCCATTGATGGCGTAATAGATAGGAATGCAGATAACCCAGCTAATGAAGCCGCCTGAGAAGACCAACACCGCGATATTGATTCTGACGATATATCCGACGGAAATAAGGGCGGGGGAGAGGTTGCTGCCGAAGTAGAAGATGCTGCCGAACATGTGGCGCGCGCCTTCGATTGAGGCCGACCAGAGGTGGAAACCGGTTTCGCAGAGCTTGAAGACAGCTCCGACCAAACCGGCGATGGCTATGTACCAGACTGCCCGGCCGCCCTCCTCGCCGCTTTTTAATACTTCTGCGGTGGCGAGACCTTCGGGGTAGGTGAGCTTGCCTTCTATGATCAGAGCGCGGCGCAGAATGACGGTAAAGAGAACTCCTATCAGACCTCCTAGACCGGCGATCAGGGTTACCCAGATCCAGGGAAAGCCGGTCCAGTAGCCCATCAGCACCAGCGCTGGTAGTGTGAAGATGACGCCAGCATCCAACGATTCCCCTGATGAGGCTGCGGTCTGGACGATGTTGTTTTCGAGGATATTATGTCTCTTAAAGAAGCGGAGCACTCCCATGGAGATGACCGCGGCGGGGATGGAAGCGGATACGGTCATGCCTGCGAAGAGGCCTAAATAGGCGTTGGCTCCCGCCAGAACGACCG
>CBDUWK010000501.1:0-1993 GCA_965370905.1 uncultured bacterium
TCCACCTGCCCAACCGACCGAATATGATTCGGTCAGTCTGTGGCGATCGCCGTTCTCATGCTCAAGTATACGTCTCGCAACAACATCAACTTCTCCGAAGATTCTGTAGAATATACTGGATTCCTGGTATGGAGATAACAGCACACTGTCACCTGCCCCGCCCTGGACAACCGATATAAATCCCCAGGTCTTTTTGTACTGCCACTTGATACTATTGCCACCGGTTTTGTCCGGCTTTAGCTGGACTGAAGCGATGCTGCAATCATTCCCCGTACTGCCAAAGGCCAAACTGCCTTCGGTCCATCCAACGCATTCGTAACCTCCGAAAGATCGGGCATCTACGGGGAATTGCTCTGTGATCGGAATCCAATCAGATGTCCATGGATTCACCTTCAGATCACTGCCCTCGAAACTGTAGCGAACGGTGTACTTGGCACGCTCTTCGTAATTGAGATTAGCGGTGACAGAAGTGCTATTTAGCGCTGATTTTTGAATTGACGTCCAATATCCGTCAGGGTTTGTGGGCGCCACGCTGAGAAGACCCCCAGGAAACCAGTTCCCGCCTGAATTCGTAACGCCAATGGCTTCCTCTATGCTATAACGCCCGGCATCGCACTGAGCCTTGGTATAAAACCTACCCGGCAACCATCTTGGCAACGCTAAATCGAGCTGAATCTGACCAGCGTTACATCTGTTGCCTCCGGTTGGGTAGACAATATCCCTTCCTGGATAGTCATAGTTCCAGTACGCGACCCTATTAATGTCGCATGTTCCATCATCGCCAATGACCTTTACTGTTATACATGTCCAAGCATGGCTCGTCATAGGAAACACAAGCAGCATAGCTGCAATAAGCGTCAGACACGCCAGATTGATTGCTTTCATCCCCGAGATCTGAACTCCATTACTCATTGAGCGCCCCCCTGTCCGATGCACGGTTCAGGGTAAATACCCCCTGCACCTCGATCGGGTCGCGGTGCAGACCAGTGATGGTTTCCCGGTAGATACCCCCCAGTTGGGTTTCACCCCAGCCCGGCGGTGCTGCCTGTTGGGATTCATTGGGGTCCGGCGGATAGCGGTCTGTTATCTCCAGTGTAATCGTTCGTTCGATCGCGCCCACTTCATTTGCCTCTGCGCTGTAGGTGGCGTTCAGGTTGTCATGTTCGGGGTGGTAACGATGACGACGTGGATGGGTCGAGTGGTTTCCGGGCAATAAAAAGGTCCCGGTGACGCTCTGATTGATGTCCAAGGTACCGGTCAAAGCAGTTTGGTTGCCCGAAAAATCGAATCCCACTGCGCTGATTCGACGTCCAACCAGTGAAGAATCCCGCACACCGACACCCTTGTACTGTGGAATCACACTATCATCGGTCAACAACACGTAGTGCCCTGGAGTGCTCAGAGTACCGTCCGGGTTAAGCGTGCCGTCCTGCCACATCTGGATGACCTGTTTCAGCAGGTTGACATTGCCATTGCTGTCTTCATGCAACAAAAGCCTGAGACTCAGTGGTGTAGCGGTAGGTGATGGCGGTGCCGTTCCCTCGAAGGGCGTTAATTCTGCCGCGTGCTGGTGCACCTCGACCGCAATCACATTAGTGCCATTATTCAATAGATCAGTTGAAACCAGTTGTTGGAAGTATTGATCTTCATCCACTGCTCCCACACTTTCGACCGGCAGGGATTGGTAATTGATATCACCGGCTGGCATATTGGAGCGCATCACCTCCTGACCATTCAGGTAGACAACCGCACCGTCATCCCGTTGCAGGGAAATTTTGAGATCGGACCAGGCCGAGGCATCTGCCACGGTGAATTGCTTACGAAAGTAGCTGACGGGATTCTTTTCCGACGGACCTGGCCCCGAAGATATCGGCGTGGCCTCGTCACCGTCACCATATCCCAGTGGTGCCGCTCCGGTTTTCCATCCGGGTTCGCCATAGGCAACATCAAGCCATTCGGCACTCAATTCGGATTTAAGCGACTCACAAAAGCA
>CBDUWK010000502.1:0-1984 GCA_965370905.1 uncultured bacterium
AGATGCTGGTCAATGCCGGCGTGCTTGAGTTTGTTATCTCCGACGGTTATCCCGATGATCTCGCTCTGGAGATTATGAAACAGGCACAGGTAAAAGTGAGAAAAGTGAACCCACCCCAGCAGGAGGACTCTTAGATTGTGAGGTGTCCCCGCTGTGAAAAACTCGGTTCTCGTGTCCTGGACAGCAGACCGCTGCACCATGGTAAAACCACCCGCCGCCGCCGCGAATGTGAACACTGCGGCGCACGCTATACCACCTACGAACAGATCGAATACAGACTCCCCGCAGTCGTGAAACATGACGGCCGCAGAGAGAATTTCAACCGGCAGAAACTGCAGAGGGGTCTTGAAGTAGCTTGTACTAAACTGGCTATCCCGCGGTCACGTATAGATAGAATCTGTGACGACATAGAAGAAGCCATCAGCGAATTAGGTTTATCTGAAGTCACCAGCCGCCAGATCGGAGAAAGCGTCATGGATCACCTCAGGCGGCTGCATCCTGTAGCTTACGTTCGCTTCGCCAGCGTTTACCGCCGTTTTGAAGATGCTGGACAATTTCGCGAAGAAGTTGACCGTCTGGACGACAAGTAGAAACCCTTGAATTAAAACATCTAAATATACCGGTTTGTAGAAGAAATTTCCAAATGGCAGGGCTTGTCACTCCGGCTTGTCCGGAGTCTAACAAGCCGTCAGATTCTCGACGCATCCCGATGGACAGGGATTTGCTCCAAAGGAGTCCCTTCGGGGCGTGAATGACGGCGAATCTGCTTTTAAATTCCCAAACATCGGAAATTACCTTCAAACATCACTATAGATCGCGATTTGAATAATACGCCCAGAACATTCAAAAGGCGACCAAATCGGTCGCCTCTTCGTATTCATATTGTATCCCCTACATTCACCAGGGGATTGCGATCCTCAATGCCTCTAACTTCGCCTCGATCTCCCGCAATTCCAGGGTAGATTTCAATTCCCCCTCTTTAACCTTCAGCAAACCGTATTCTATAGCCAGTTCCTTCGCCTTCTCGCCATTTCCGGAAGCGCATTCACCTATAATCGCTATCTCCATGGAAGACAGCCCCATCCCGCGCATACGATAGTCTTGAAATGCTTCCCAGGTTAGAGGGCACCACCTGGCCAGGATCTCTTCTCCCATAACGTTGGCATAACTGCGTATTTCCAGTTGTGCTTTAGCATCCATGCGCAGAGCCAGAAAGTGCAGTAGATTATGCAGATCCAGCTTCCAGTAAGCTTCGGTATAAGTTGAAAGTGGAAGATCCTTGCGGGCCTGCTCTCTCGCTACACCTGCATCCAGTCTGCGCTGATATATCTCCCGAGCTTTCGCCTGTAATTCCTGTTCTTCCCTGGAAAGTTCCCCGCCTGTCTCTCCGGCTATAAAACCTTCGCTTCCCTGTCGGTTGTCGAAGCCCTGACTGCGCCACTCGTCCGGGTCTGTCGTCTGCGCAGCATCGATGGCGATGGAGTACCGCGTGGAATATTCGTTGACGTTGGCGGTGCGGTGTCTGATCCACTGCCGCCAGCTGTCCATGGGGACGCGCACGTGCAGCTTGATTTCGCACATCTCGAAGGGTGAAGTATGCCTGTGTCGCAGCAGGTAGCGGATCAACTCGCGATCCTGCCGCGTCTGCTTCGTGCCCTTCCCGTAAGACACCCTCGCCGCCTGCACGATGGATTCATCCGTGCCCATATAGTCGATGACCCGCACAAAGCCATCATCCAGAACCTTAAAGGGAACACCCAGAATTTCGTTCATTTCCGGGACGTTCAGGCGTGCCAACTTTTCTAACTGATCTGTCATATTTTTCGTTAGTTTTTCATTATCATGGTTGGAGAAATATAATGATTTCACGGTACAAAGTCAAGGATAGGATGTGTGTATCACTTAAAACTACCAAGGGCGGCTTGCATAGCCGCCCTTACCTTTCTCTTTTTTGCGAAGTTCTGTTATTTCATCAAAACCATTT
>CBDUWK010000503.1:0-1966 GCA_965370905.1 uncultured bacterium
CGGCCAGCGATCGGGACAAGGCTCGTTTTATTGCTGGCCCCGATAAAGCCCAGGACCCTTATGTGGACCTGTGGAGTCAGGGGGTTTACACCTGGACTGAGCCGCCATACACCGATCATCCATACGGCGCAAACACTTGGTTTTATCTAAGAATTCATGACGCCCAGGGCGTACCTGGAAACATTGATTCGGTCAAAGCGCTACTTCCTCCCCCACTGTCGACAGAAGTTAATCTCTACTTTGACTACAACGAGACACCGACGTGTGGCATTTATCGTGGCGTTTACTTCGGTGCAACTCCGCCCGGCACCTACACTTTTACTGTTGTGGACAAAGATGGAAACGATGACATGAAGACCGAAGAATTAACACCGAATCCCATAGACCCTATCCCAGAGGAGAACCTCCAACCTGCTCGCAACACCGTGATTGGCGATACAGAAGTGAGCTTCGATTGGAGTGCTGTTCCGGGGGCTGAGTTCTACGAACTAAGTTTATACGACAAGGATCTAAATTACCTATTTAATGTTAAAACAACTGACACTAATTACACACTCACTTCTGGTATATTACAGGAGGAAGGCCTCTACAGATATAGAATACACGCAAGAGGGGAGTTCTTTGAAGACAACGTGGACAATGGCTCAACTTCCCCGGTTGGTGGTCCTTGGCATGGAAGCACCTTTTTTACGACTGAAACACACGGCACTGCTCCTCCGAGTTTAAGTTTGGGTAGCTTTGGTGTTGCAGTGTGGCATGGCCCTCATCCTGCTAATGGTGATTCCATTTACGAACTGGAATTTACTGCGATGGTGACAGACGCTGATGGCGTCCCAGAGAATATAAAATTAGTTGAGGTGACCTACCCAGACGGTGTGACGAAACGAATACTGAAGTTTCTTGACAGTCCGACTTGGGGGTATAACTACTACGATCGTGAGGTCTATACCGACTCTTCGTTAATCCCCACAGGTACGTATACTATTCGGGTTGTCGACTTTGATTTGAATGAAGTCACGATCCAGGATACGTTGCCTGATGTGGCCTCTAATATTCTTCCCTGGGCTACTAATGTAGCTCCTCCTGATGGTACCACCTTCAATAATACCACACCTACGATTACATGGGATACTGTCCTTGGGGCCTCTTACTATAAAGTTCGAATCATGAGTGGCTGGGCGCGTCCCACTATCCACTGGAGCGATGAGCTGACCCAGACGCAATACACGGTACCAGATGGTGTTCTTTCTGCAAACACTACCTATGGCTATCGGGTCTATGCGTACAGGGAGGCAAGCGGCAGTGAAATTGATTTTTATTCCGGCAACCGCTCCTGGCACGCAACCAATTACAGATTTACTATCGAATTCTCGGATACAGATGGGGATGGGATGGATGATGATTGGGAACGTGATAACTTCGGGGACACAACCTCCCACGACGGCACAGCAGACAGTGATGGTGATGGTCTGAATGATCTGGGTGAATACCAGAACGGAACTAATCCTCTTGCCCCCGATACCGACAGCGACGGTATGTGGGATGGCTGGGAGGTGACGAATAATCTCGATCCGCTATCAGATGATTCCGGTCTTGATCCTGACAACGATGGTTGGACGAATCTGGCTGAGTACCAGGAAGGAACGGATCCTAACGCTGATACAAGCTCTCCTGTCATAGTGGAATTCTATGTGAACGGAGCAACCGGTTTAGACACAAATCTGGGTGACGCTACATATCCTCTGGGCACTCTTCACGAGGCTGTTACAAGGATCAACGGCCTGGATGTAGAGAGCTACACAATCCATATGACCGCGGGGACGTACAACGTGGGAAATGGGGAAACGGATGAACAGCTATCAATAGAACAGGACGTAGCCATTACAGGGACAGGTGTAATCCTGGACGGTACAGGCGCCGCAAACTGGACCACGGGGTTGATGGTTTCTGTAGGCGCTGCGGATGT
>CBDUWK010000504.1:0-1937 GCA_965370905.1 uncultured bacterium
TTCGGCGAAAGCCGTCGGGGAGATGGTGGCAATGAACGCCACCAACACCAGAAAGATCGCAGTGATGCTAAAATAGCGTTTCATGGTTTTTCTCCTTTTCTCCGTATATCGGAAGTTGTTGTTTCTTGGTTCAATGACCAGACCTACTTAATGAGTCTGTAGTTGGTAGTCTGTAGTTTAAAATTGGTCTACAGACTGTAAACTACAGGCTACAGACTAAATTAAATAAATTCGGTCATTGAACCAAGCAAAGAAGGTCCCGCTCAGCGGGATCGCATCTATACATAAGCAATGTAAAAGAACAAATCCGCCATCCATCACTCCACGAATGGAAGATGAATGACAGGTCACGTCTTTTAAAATGATTAAAGTTTAATGATTAATGATTTATGTAATTCTCATACGTTAATCGTAAATCTTTAATCTTAGATAAGACACTCCCCTCCCCGCCAGAAAAATTCTGGCGGGAGAGAGAAGTACAATGTTTACGGTAGCGGATTAAAGCACGTCAAGAAAATCGTCGATCACTTCACTGTCACTTTTGACACTCGGAGATTCGTTAGCTTCCCTGACGTTGTTATCAGCAGGAGCAGGTGCAGTGACGGTTCCGGCTGGCGGCGCGGTCCGCCGCGCGGGAGCCGAAGTACCAGCTGGTGCCGTCTGGGAATCGTCGGGTTTCCTCACGTCTTTCTTGCATTTCTTGCAGTACTTGGCGTGAAGGCCGAGTTCCGTTTGGCAATGAGGACAGGTCTGAACCCCTTTCTTCATCCTCTTTTCGGCTTCCCAGGGAGGAATCCCCAGTATACCGGGAATGAGAAGAATCGGAGGCCTTTCCTTACTGCACGCGGGGCACTTGGCTCGTTCATGCGGGATTTTCTTCGCTCCGCACTCACAGTCCCATGAGATCTGACGGAGTTCACCTCCGCATTTGTCACAGCGCGAAGTGTTCGGCTTGTTCCCGTCGAACGCACAGTGGGAGTATTTCGGATTGCCGAGCTTGTTGAGCTTGGGACTGCCATCCCGTTTCGTAACAGGAATATCGTTGGGGCATACAACATCTCCGGTGGTGGTCAGTCCGTGCTTCCTCTTGTGGAACTTCTTGGCAACAGGATTTTTCAAGATCTTGTGGATGATGAGTCCCAGACCGATCGCAGAAGCAACCCAGGAAGGAGCGTAGTAGTTCTCGGGGTTCGAGATGTAGCTACTGTTGATAAAGCCCGCTATAAAGAGTGCGCCAATCCAGCAGAACACCTCGGAAGGGTTTTCACCCATGAGTGTACGCTTCGCGAAGCCTACCAACCCTGTAATGACACCCTTCGCTGTGCCTATCACAAGGGTTATGATCGATCCGATGGAAAGGACGACCACTATTACAAGAACAACCCTCCACAACCCGGAGAGCGAGCTCCAGATCGTACCAGGAATCGACATGGCTATCTGATAAGCCAGAATGAGACCCAGGAAAGCCATAGGAATGCCGGAGAATCTTCCGACCATCGCCTTGGCTTTGGGATGCCAAAGTAATGCCACCATCGTGAGCACGACACATATGATCGACAGGATCTTATGCTGTTCGTGCGGGATCAGGTAGTTCATCCCGAAGCGGGATATCGTCTTCCAGATCATGTTGATGATTCCCTGACCAGGTGCTCCTGCCCAAGCGATCTCGGGCAACAGGAATACCACAGTCATTGCAACCAGCATCAGTGCCAGTCTATCGAACTTTTTCAAAGTGCCCATTAGGCACCTCCTTTCTATATTTAATCCCGCTTAGCGGAATCAGTTTTGTTGTTTAGCAGTTCAACTTGCCTCTAATATTTAGAAGCAGATTGAACCGCTAAACTTCAGCGTTATTACCGTAAACAATGTAAAAGAACAAATCCGCCATCCATCACTCCCCGAATGGAAGATGAATAGCAGGTCACGTCTTTTTACTG
>CBDUWK010000505.1:0-1903 GCA_965370905.1 uncultured bacterium
CTTTGGTCCCCTCTTTCATATCTTCGGTGGCGCAGACCAGGCCGAAGAGATGAGCCTCCAGCCGGAGACCGTCGTAGATGCTCATTTCCATCCCGCGATTGACGGCGTGCAGAACGTAAGAAACCGCTTTAGGTCCTTTCGATATAACCGCCCGACAGAATTCCTTGCTCTTGTCCATTAGTTCCGCCGCGGGATATACTTTGTTGACCAATCCGATGCGATAAGCTTCATCAGCTTTTATGGGGTTACCACTTATGCAAAGTTCTATGGCTCTACCAGCACCGACCAATCTCGCTAATCTTTGGGTGCCGCCGTAGCCCGGAATGATGCCTAAATTCACCTCCGGTTGTCCGAAGCGGGCATTTTCCGATGCGAACCGCAGGTGACAGGCCATCGCAATTTCACAGCCTCCTCCCAGGGCGAATCCGTTGACAGCCGCGATCACAGGTTTGTCAGATTGCTGGATCATGTTTAAAACCTGCTGCCCATGGAAGGAAAATTCGGTCCCGGTCAGGGCGGTTTTCTCGGCGATTTCAGTGATATCGGCACCAGCAACGAATGACTTCTCGCCCGATCCGGTCAGTATTGCACATTTGATGTTCGGATCTTCGGCGATACGGGTGAAAGCAGCTTTCAGTTCGTTTATGGTGGCAGCATTAAGAGCGTTTAAAACCTTGGGACGGTTGATGGTAACGATGGCGATACCGTCCTCGATTTCGAAAAGCAAATTTTCGTATTTCATAAAATCCTCACTCATTTAACTATTTGCAGGGCTAGGTATACCGCGCCTATCATGATGAACAGGATCACAGCCAGTGACAAGAAACTGCGAATCGATAAGCCTGGACTCTCTTTCTCCTTCCCAACACGATTCTTGTGTTTATATTCTGATCGCGGGATAACTTTTTTCCGCCCCTTTCGGTCTATCACTTTGACCATTTCTTCACCGGAAGTGCCATCAGGCGATGATATTTTGGAATCGGACATATGCCTGTTATTCTCAGTTTATGTTTTAGTCAGCAGCAGTTTATACAGACTTGCTTTCGCACTCTGCCAGAAAGCGCATCATAGCTGGTTATACACCGGTATAGTAGCGCGGTTCTGCCGGTTTCTCTTCATCGACTTTAAAACCGCGATTTACCAGAAATGATCCGTTCTCTTCGTCTGCGCATAGATCGAATCCCGGGATATCATCCGCATCAAAAGTTTGCGCGGCAATGCGTGCCAGTTCGTAGATCAGCTCTCGGTCTTCTTCCAGGTCGGCTGGCACCCATATACTCAAACGCCAGTAGTCCTCAACGTCTCCCCAGGTCCAGGCCCAGATAACTGCTACGATACTGCGTCCATGGTACTCAATATTAACCTTGCGAGCCTGGCTTCGGTGTACCGACCTTTTCATCTCCGGAAGGAGTTCGAATTCTTCCCATACCGATGACCAGTGATGCAAAGGTGATACGGATTGATCGACGCAGAACAATTCACGCACGGGCATTTCCGCGTGGGTTACCTCTTCAACGCTGTGGGGAAGCTCGCAGGGAGTTAAAGCTTCCCGTGCAATTCTATACCTGCGGGTCAGGCCCAGCAGTTCCCAACGGCTATCATCCAGATTGGCGGCCACAGCGCGGGAACTAAAGTGACATATTGCGAGAGTAGAATAACCACGTGCCCGTATCTCTTTTTTGGCGTTGGCATATAACTTGGGTACCGGGTCTTCGGTGAAATTCGTATCTACTTCAAGTGTGATTATAGACCCGGTTTTCCCCATTGGGGCAGGTTCTTCGGTACACCAGATTTCAGCGAAAGCCACAACACGCTTCATAACTCCCACGGTTTCCTCGGCGGCAATAACAAAACCTCCGTTCCTGGTAATCCAGTTCAGGTGGTTTTTATAGAGAATCGGGTC
>CBDUWK010000506.1:0-1900 GCA_965370905.1 uncultured bacterium
CCATCAAAGTGCTGTCAGATTATGGTTCTGGCTCAGAAGGTCCTGTAATTTCGGGCATCAATTTCGCAGTAAACCAGGGAGCGGATATTTTCAGCATGTCTCTCGGCTGGCAGAGCACCTCCCAGAAGTACGAATTCCGCACTGCCTGCAATAATGCTTTAGCAGCCGGTGTTATTGGAGCAATTGCAGCAGGAAACGAGGGTAACTCACAATGGTCCTACCCCATCCCGGGAAATGTTCGCACGCCGGGCGACGTACCCCCACCCTGGCTGAATCCGGATCAGACGCTTATGGGTGGACTGAGCTGTGTAGTTACGGTTGGTGCTACAGACATTAACCACAATATAGCAGGGTTTTCCAGTCGTGGTCCGGTAACCTGGGAATCCGTCAATCCCTGGAATGATTATGCCTACAGCGGCGGTTCTCTGATGGGATTGATAGACCCGGACGTCTCTGCCCCTGGCGTGAACGTAAAATCACTTAACTCGTCGAACATATGGGGCTATTCTGACGGCTGGGATGGCACTTCCATGGCTACACCTCACGTAGCCGGAACTATGGCTTTGATGCTCCATAAAGATCCCTCATTGACCCCTGCGCAACTTGATATGTACCTCGAGACGACAGCTCTCGATTGGGGTTCTGCAGGAAAGGATAATACCTTCGGAGCAGGACGCATAGATGCCTTCGCGGCAGTATCAGCTATATCCACTACTCCTTCCAACGTCACCATCGATCTGACCTACCTGTCAGGATCGCCAGTACCGGCGGGAGGGGGCTACCTGGGACTGGATATTCGCATCGAAAATCTTGAACCCAATCCCGTCTACTTCGATCTTTGGATAGCGGTGGAATATGAAGGCGGACAACCTACAACATTGGCTCAACGCAGTTTGACCTTCCCGGCTGGTCATATTATATATCGTCCCGATATGTTGTGGCCGATTCCCGCTGCATGGGCTGCAGGTGACTATGAGTTTTGGGGTCGAGTGGGCAACGAACCTGTACAAGTTTGGGATGAGAGCGGATTCCCATTCACAAAATCAGGTATTTACGATGGCAGCGATTTCAATTCATGGATGGTTACCGGTTTGTCCAATCCTTTAGACCAGATCGATTTCGGGACATGGGATGACGGATATCTCACGATGGAAATTCCGGAATCCTTTTACTTCGGACAGAACTATCCCAATCCCTTCAATCCGGTTACAACCATCCCCTTCAGCATTCCGAAAAGTGGCTACGTTTCACTGAAGGTATATGATCTGAACGGCCGTGAAGCCGCCTCAATCCTCGAAGGAGAACTGGCTGCAGGTAGATACGATGTCGTTTTTGACGCCTCCACCTTGACTTCAGGTATATATATCTACCGCTTGAACACCAGCGATCACACTGCAACGGGTAAGATGATTTTCATGAAATAAGGAATCTTTAAATGAAATACGGAAGGGCACGTAACGTCGTGCCCTTTTCGTATTCAGGCTTCCCGTTACCACAGACAGCACTTCATGTAGTTCCATCGAAATTGCTTGACTTTTTGCAATTTCAGTTTTACCTTGTTAGTGCAAATTGTTAATATCATTCGGAGTTGAAAGTGCGAAGTTTTTTTACATATTTGACGGCAATTGTACTGCTGTTCTTCCTCTTCGGGTGTGCGGGGAAGAAGGTCAAGCTCCTGGAAGATCAGGTTACCCAACTGCAGGCAAGGAACGCCGAAATTGAACAGGGAATAGATAATTTGGAAGCAACCCTGCTGGAAGAACAGAACACCAGTAGTAAACTCCGGTTGGAGATGGAAGCGAAGGATCAGGTTATATCCGAGCAGGACGATGCATTGAGCGACTTAAGATTCCAAACGTTGGAGTTAAAAGCCAGTCTCGAAGAAGGTGCGTCTTTAAAT
>CBDUWK010000507.1:0-1899 GCA_965370905.1 uncultured bacterium
GCACAAAAGACTGTAGGTAGGGGAATCCTGAACCCGACTCCATTTATCATTGCGGTACACCAAAGACTGCTTAAGTAACAGGCGCATAACAACAAAAAAGGCGGGCAATTAGCCCGCCTTTCTTTCTCCTTAAATTGAGGTTATTTGGTTAGAACCATCTTACCGGAAGCAACATTCGCACCCGAGGTCAGACGGTAGATGTATATGCCTGACGCCAATCCGGAAGCGTCGAATTGAGCTTCATGGGTGCCGGCATCGCGATAACCGTCAACCAGTGTAGCGACTTCACGTCCGGATAGATCGTAAACAGATAGCTGCACGCGGTTGGTGCTATTCAGCGTGTAGTTGATAGTCGTGCTGGGGTTAAAGGGGTTGGGATAACTTCCCAGCAGGGCAAATTCGTTGACCACCATTTCGCCGAGATCGATGCCCTCAAAGAGCTGATCTAAAGGATCGCCATCAACTTCCCAGAGCACATAGCCGCTGCCATCGTCATCTGCGGACTTGACAAATGGGAAGCTGTCAGAAGCCCAGGCTGTCCAGGTGGACATATCACCGATATACCAGTCCATCGTATAGTTTCCTGCAGGCCAGGCGGCAGTAATAGGCCAGTTCATGTCGTCACGATCAATGATGTGGCCAGCCGGGAAGGTTAGATTACGGTTGGGAACTGATGGTGGCGTCACCTGCGGTGGGATCTCTATCCACAGATCGAAATTGACCGGGAAGGTTTCGTTATTCTGCAGCCACGCGTCGAAGTTAATGGCGCCGCCGCCAGCCGGAACAGGTGATCCGTAGTTGTAGGTCAAGGTTACGGTGAAGCTTGGTACGCCACCAACAAAGCCTGTGCCTACGAAAGTTGAAGTTGCAGGAGTGGGATAGCCGCCCGCACTAAATCCCATGTCAGCATCAATCATTTCCCCTGAAGTGAGACCTTTTGCAACGGGAAGTGGCGTTTCCTGTACCCAGGTATCAGTAGCAGGGTCGTAGATCTGAACATTGTTAACGGCTGGCCAGCTACCGTACCCTGCTCCACTACCCATAACGTACATCTTGGTCATTGCCGGATCGTTACAGGTCTGGAAGAGACCGAAATCTATCCCAACGGGTGGGGCTGCTCTGGGGACCCAGGCTCCTCCAATCAATGCATAGTGAGCTGTGGGGGTCGAGGTACTACCGACAACATGGAATTCACCACCGCAGTAAGCGCCGCCGTGATACTTCATGGCAAGGGGCAAGTTGGGGAGTGCTGTCCACGTGTTTCCTGAGATTGAGTATACATATGCACTCGTCCCACCGACTCCACCGGTACCGCCGCCGCCGGCGCTATAGATTAGATCTCCGCCATCATAGGCTATTGCGTTGCCGCACATCGCTACCGGATAGGGAGCCAGGACAGGGGAGGTCACCCATGTACCGAGCGGTTCAGAGCCGGGTGTGGGAGTGAAGCGCTGAACTTCGTCATGATAGTAAGGAGAGACGCCAGATTCGTAACGGGCGATTATGTACAGGCTTCCGTCGGCAACAACTCCCGGCCAGTTGCAGTATCCCAAGGGTACCGGGGTAGCGTTTGCCCAGGTGTCGGTCACATAGTTGTAAGCAATGTTGGCTGCGCCATATTGTTCACCAAACATGTAGACCCAGTCACCAATCACTCCTGAAGCGCAACGGAATGCATTAGTTGTATTAGCGGCCATTGAGTTCCATGTAACGACGTCCGTCACCCAGTTGGCGAGGATTGGATCACAGGAACCATAACCCACATCTTCTAATGCTTCAGTAACAGGACCGTTAGCGAATGCAGTGAAGACGATTGTGAGACTAACTAAGAAACTTAAAGTAGCTTTTGACATTTTTACCTCCATTGAGTTTTTTTACTTATTTGAAAGTGTTTTGTGA
>CBDUWK010000508.1:0-1887 GCA_965370905.1 uncultured bacterium
CTCTGCCAGGGAAGTGACCATTCTGAATTACTTCTCCAATATCGTCCCGGACGTACAACCTGTAAACGACGAAGAGGTGGACCTTTATATTAAAGTTGAAGAGAAATCAACAGATCAAATCCAAACCTCTGCAGGCTATTCCGAACGCGATGGCATGATCGGATCACTCGGATTTACCATGCCCAATCTCTTCGGAACCGGCAAGCGTTTCAGTCTGGACTGGCAGTTTGGGAAGATATACAGAGCCTTTTCGATCAATCTAACCGAACCCTGGTTGTTCGATACACCTACTTTGGTGGGCTTGAGCTTTTTCGATACGCGTCGCGGCGGTAGCTATTACGGTTTCAATGAAAACATAATCGGCGGATCTCTGCGAGTGGGTCGAAGGCTGCGCTGGCCAGACGACTACTTCCGCGTCGACTGGATCTATCGGCTGGAGAGAGCTTTATATTCCGATTTCAGCACCACTTTTGCCCTGTATAATCCTCGTGACCTTGAAGAGGACGTGCCCCGCCTTTCATCTGGCGTGACGACAATCTTAACCAGAGATTCGAGGGATAATCCAGAATTCCCAACTATGGGTTCTGTAAACCGGTATTCAGTTGAGGTCGCCGGCGGTCCCTTCGGTGGTGATGACCAGTATCATAAACATATCTTTGCTTCACAATGGTATTCGCCTATCCTCGGTTCGCTGGTTCTCTATTCCAATACGGAAATGGGCTTGGTAGCCGCCATGACTGATGACGATCAGGCAGTTCCCTATATCGAACACTTTTTCATGGGGGGGTCCGGACTATCGCTAGGAACGGCGCTGCGAGGTTACGATGAACGAGTGGTAGGTCCGCAGAGCGGCGGCTATGCCGTCGGCGGTAAGACCATGTTTAAGCAAACGTTCGAATTACGTCTGCCGGTTGTCTACAATCCGACTATCTTTATATTGGGATTTGCTGAGGCAGGGAATGTCTGGTACAACTTTGAATCGACGGATGTTTTCAGTCTACGCCGTTCGGTGGGTCTCGGGGTAAGACTCTATATGCCCATGATCGGGCTGATCGGTCTGGATTACGGCTATGGAATCGACAATCCTGATCCCGTGACCGGCGAATTGAAGGGGAAATGGCTGCCGCACTTCCAGTTCGGCAGAGGATTTTAATACTGATTTAGTGTTTTTACACATGAGAACGATATAGAAGTGATAATAGATAAAGCTTGAATTTAAATATATGAGGCACAAATGCAGGTCAGGAATTTTACAATTATCATCGCCATTTTGGCGGTAGCTACCGTTACTGTTGCAAAAGATCTCAAAATCGGCTATGCCCATTCACAGCGAATTTTAGCCGAATTTCAGGAATCCACCGAAGCCCAGCAGACGCTGGACGATGAGCAGCGAGAATGGCTGGATCAAGCCCGACAGATGGAAGAAGAAATTGTAGCGCTGGAAGAAGAGATGAAGAATCAGAGCCTTCTGACTTCCGAAGAGAAAAAGGCTGAACGTATAAAGCTTATCGAGGGAAAATATGTCGAGTATCAGCGTTTTCAGAATGAAATCTGGGGGGAATCTGGTAAACTGTATCAGCGAAATCAGGAACTGACTCAACCGCTCATCGATAAGATCGATGCGGTGATCCACAAAATCGGTGAGGATGAAGGTTACGATTTCATTTTCGACGCAGCGCTCGGCAATCTGGTTTACGCCAAAGACGATTATGATTTGACGGATCAAATCTTAGAAGATCTTAATGAGTAGCACCTATGGTTTATAGAGCCGGTCAGTTGGCCGAGATCATCAACGGTACCCTCGAGGGTGATTCCGAAATTGAAATTAACGGTTTAGCTAAGATTGAAGATGCTGTTTTACCTAAACCCATATCATCGGCGAGACAA
>CBDUWK010000509.1:0-1874 GCA_965370905.1 uncultured bacterium
TGGCGTGCTGCCAAGAGCTCACGGTTCGGCGCTTTTCACCCGAGGACAAACCCAATCGATGGGTGTTCTAACTTTGGGAACAAAAGAGGATGAGCAGAGAATCGACGGGCTTGCGGAAGACTATTTCCGGCGATTCATTTTCCACTACAATTTCCCGCCATTCTGCACAGGCGAAGTAAAGAGATTTATGGGAACAGGCCGCCGAGAGATCGGGCATGGTAACCTGGCACACCGAGCACTGCAGCAAATAATTCCACCCTGGGAGGAGTTTCCCTATACTGTTCGAGTGGTCTCGGAAATCCTGGAATCGAACGGCTCCTCATCCATGGCTTCAGTCTGTTCAGGATCGTTGGCGCTGATGGCAGGTGGAGTTCTGGTCAAAGAGCACGTCGCAGGTATCGCCATGGGCTTGATAAGTGAAAACGATCAAATGGTGATTCTTACGGACATTCTGGGTGATGAAGATCATCTGGGTGACATGGATTTCAAGGTTGCGGGGACCCGCCAGGGAATAACCGCCATCCAGATGGATATAAAGATCAAGGGCTTGACCATGGAAACTATGCGAGAGGCTCTCGCTCAAGCGCAAAACGCCCGCTTTCGCATACTGGACAAGATGGAACAAACCATTTCAGAACCGGCGTCGGATATGTCATCTTTTGCACCGAGAATCGTCTCGATTAAGATTCCGATAGAAGAGATCGGTTCCGTCATTGGACCAGGTGGCAAGATGATACGTGAAATTGTCGAGAAGAGCGGCGCCAAGGTTGACATCATGGACGATGGACAAGTTAACATCGCTTCAGTTGATGGTGAATCCGGCCAGGTTGCGATAGAGATGATCCAAAAGTTGGTGGAAGTACCCGAGCCAGGGAAAAACTATCGAGGTGAAGTCAAGAAAGTCACCGATTTCGGAGCATTTGTGGAAATATTGCCTGGCAAGGACGGTTTACTTCACATCAGCGAAATAGAGAGAGGACGAGTCGATAGAGTTACCGACGCGATCAACGTTGGTGATATTATTGAGGTTAAGCTCCTGTCGGTAGAGTCTAACGGAAAGATGGACTTATCTCGCAGAGCAGTTCTCCTGGAAGAAGATAGCATAAAAAACGGCGAGAAACCCGTGCCTTATGCCCGGGTCAGACCTCCACGACCAAGTGGCCGCGACAATCGCGGTGGACGTAGCGGTAGAGATAGAAACCGCGGAGGTGGCGGCGGACGAGACGGTGGCGGGGGTTACCGGCGTGGTTAAAGCCCGATATAATAAAACCGAATCCGATGGTGGTCTGAAGATCGTTTCTGAAGAGATGCCCTGGGTGCGTTCGGTCAGCATAGGGATCTGGGTAACGACCGGTTCTGTTTTAGAAGGCGATGAGGAAGCGGGTATCTCCCATATGCTCGAACATATGGCCTTCAAAGGAACAGCAACGCGTTCGGGCTTAGAGATCGTACAAGCGATCGAAGGGGTTGGGGGTCATATAAATGCTTTCACCTCAAAGGAGCTTACCTGTTTCTATGCCCAGGTACTTGACGACCATCTGGATCTGGCTTTGGACGTTCTTTGCGATCTACTGATCTCCCCCACCCTATCCGCAGATGACATTGTGCGGGAAAAATTGGTGATAACCGAGGAGATACGCCACTACGAGGATACACCCCACGAGCTGATCTTCGATTATTTTGCAGAGACTCTCTACGGCGATCATCCCTTAGCCCGACCGATTATGGGATCGGTACAGACGGTTGAATCTTTGACCAGCGAGCGTGTAAAGAATTACCTGGAGAGCAATTACACCAGAAACAGGGTAGTGGTAGCCGCTGCAGGCAACCTGAACCACAACCATCTCGTACAGGAAATCGAGAAACGATTCACT
>CBDUWK010000510.1:0-1854 GCA_965370905.1 uncultured bacterium
ATGTCAGGGAATACCAGCACGTTGGCGCTTCCATCCAATTCGCAGAAGGGGAAGATCTCATCCTGGACGGTTTTATCCACAGCGGTATCTGCCTGCATCTCACCGTCGATGATCAAATCAGGGCGACGGCTTTTTACGATTTCCACAGCCTTGCGCACCTTGATCGCTTCCGGGTGCTTCACACTGCCGAAATTTGAGAAGGAAAGCATGGCGATGCGCGGCTCAATGTCAAATGATTTCGCTATGTCTGCAGCGCTTATGGCTATCTCTGCCAGATCATCCGGCGAATCGTTATCCACGTTGACCGTAGTATCTGCGAAAAAGATTACACGGTTGGGGAAGACCATCATATAGACACCAGAACAAAGCCGGTTGTTTTTATTCGTTTTCACGATCTGCAGGGCAGGGCGAATGGTATCAGGATAATTCTGCGACACGCCCGCGACCAGACAGTCAGCATCACCTTTATGCACCATCATAACGCCGAAGTAATTGCGCTGTCTGAGGATTTTTTCTGCTGCATTCCTCGTAATTCCATGGCGCTGCCTTATGGTCAAGAATTCATCGACGTATTCACCGAGGGTAGGATAGCAGAAATTATCAACTATCTCTGAACCCTTCAGTTCGAGACCAAGCTCCTTAACCCTTTTTTCGATACCATCCTTTGGTCCCAACAGCACCGGCGTACCGATACCTTCGTCGAGAATAATTTGTGCGGCGCGCAGTATTTTATCCTCAGTCCCTTCGGGAAAGACTATCCGCTTGGGATTAGTTTTGGCTTTCTGGATGACTTTACGCATAACCATATGAGAGGGGCCGAAATGGCTCTCCAGGGAAATACGGTATTGGTCGAAATCTTCAATCGGTTTTATGGCGACGCCGGTATCCATGGCGCCTTTAGCAACTGCTGGTGCTTCCCAGAGTAAAACACGCGGATCGAAGGGTTTCGGTATAATGTATTCGGGGCCGAAGGTAAACTTGGAAGCGCCATAAGCACGGCACACACTGTCAGGCACGTCCTCCTTAGCCAGATTCGCCAGGGCATGAGCTGCTGCCACCTTCATGGTCTCGTTGATGGCAGAAGCCCGGACGTCCAGGGCGCCTCTGAAGATGAAGGGAAAGCCGAGCACGTTGTTCACCTGGTTGGGAAAATCCGAGCGACCGGTAGCCATAATCACATCTTTACGGGCATCGACGGCGTCGGGATAGGTGATCTCCGGATCGGGATTGGCCATGGCAAAGATGATGGGATTTTTAGCCATGCTCTTCACCATATCCTTGGTAACCGTATCTTTAACCGAAACGCCACAGAACACGTCCGCGTCCTTCATGGCGTCTCCCAGAGTGCGGCATTCGGTCTTCACCGCGAAGCGGGCTTTATATTTATTGTAACGCGGGTGCGATGGATCGATATCTTCGCGTCCCTCATAGATAACACCCTTGGAATCGCAAAGTATCATGTTTTCAGGATTAACACCAAGCTCAATATAAAACGCCGCGCAGGCGATTCCTGCTGCCCCAGCGCCGTTGTAAACCACTCGCACCTTGCTCAGGTCCTTCTTCACGAGTTCGCAGGCATTGAGCAGTGCAGCACCGGAAATAATGGCCGTTCCATGCTGGTCATCGTGGAAGACCGGAATTTTCATGGTTTCCTTCAAAGTCTCTTCTATGTAGAAGCAGTCCGGTGCGGCGATGTCTTCCAAATTGATCCCGCCGAAGGTGGGTTCGATGAGCTGGCAGACCTTGATGATTTCGTCCGCATCTGTGGTATCAAGCTCGATATCGAAGACGTCCACGTTGGCGAATTTCTTGAAGAGTACACCTTTGCCTTCCATTACAGGCTTGCCGGCGAGT
>CBDUWK010000511.1:0-1843 GCA_965370905.1 uncultured bacterium
TTGAAAATTGAGTATATTATTTATAATCTGGGTAAATCTATATATCTTTGGGAATAAAATCACGAGATCCAAACCTGATTGAAGAACCTGTAAATAACAAAACGTGAACCAACATCAATTTCACGGAGGCAACATGAACCGCAATTCTAAGAGTTTACAATTATTCCTCGCGACAGCATGCGCTGTCGCCCTCCTCGCCGTACCCGCTACGGCTGAAGTCATCACTTATCCTGATTGTTGGGGCCAAGCCGGCTTCAACCTGGTCAGCACTGATGGCATGGGAGCTGAAATCGTCTTCTCGGTCCCTCAGTTTGAACTGACGGAGATGATGCTGGACGGCGAAATCATGCAGAATGTAACCATTCCCGGTGTAATTCTGCCCAACAACGCGGGCGCACCAAACCTGCCCGGTATGGGTCGTTTCGTCGCCCTTCCGCAGGGTGCCTGGGCGGAATTGGAGCTCGTTGCATATCGTTCTGAAGTTTTCACGGACGTCAACATAGCTCCGGCATTCGTTATCCCCAAAGGGAACGACGACAGTCCGCTGCACTATGAAAAGGACCTGAATATCTATGGAATCAACGCAGACTATCCCGCTGAGCCTGTTTTGATCAGTGAAGTTACCTCTATGCGGGGAGTGGATGTAGTTCGAGTGGGGATCACCCCATTTCAGTACAACCCGGTAACCAAAGATCTGACCGTCTACAAGGATTTGCGCGTTCGCGTGAATTTCTACGGAGGTAACGGTCATTTCGGTGAAGACCGTCTTCGCAGTCGTTGGTGGGAACCCATTCTGCAGCAGAACTTGTTGAACTACCAATCGCTGACTGAAGTGAACCTGCATCCTGAACCGCCCGCCACCGATGAGGACAACGTCGAGTACATCATCATCGTTCCCGACGATCCGGATTTCTTAGCCTGGGCAGATACACTGAAGCAGTGGCGTAACCAGCAGGGAATCATCACGGGTATCACCACTCTGACCGAAATAGGTGGGAACAATGCCACGCTGATAGAAAACTACATCGACAATGCCTACCTCCATTGGGCTATACCTCCTGTGGCAGTCTTGTTGTTGTCGGATTATCAGAGTACAGGCGACCTCTACGGCATCACCGCACCTTCTTACAGCGGTGTACCTTCGGATAATGTTTACGCTGACATTGACGGTGATAATCTACCGGAACTGATTATGGGACGCATCACAGCGCAGGACAATAACGACCTTTCCACCATGATCAATAAGATGTTGAGCTATGAGCGTTCGCCATACACCGACCCCGGTTTCTACGATGATCCATTAATCGCCGGCGGCTGGCAGTCTGACCGTTGGTTTATCCTCTGCTGTGACGTTATCTGGGGATATTTCAACTATGAACAGGGCAAGAGGCCGGAGAGACAGTATGCCGGCTACTCAGGCGGTGCGCCGTCATCCTGGTCCTCTAACTCGAATACTTACATGATTATTGATTACTTCGGGCCCAGCGGATTGGGCTACATTCCGCTAACTCCAGCACATTTAACGGACTGGACGGGCAGCGCCACCGGAATCAATAATGCCATAAATAACGGTACGTTCATAGTGCAGCATAGAGATCATGGATCGCCCACGAGTTGGGGAGATCCAGCATACAATATATCCAATATCAACCAGTTGACGAACACCATGTACCCCTACGTCTTCTCAATTAACTGCAGCACAGGGGAATATGACAACCCAAGTGAATGCTTCGCGGAAGCATTTCATCGCTCACAGTATGGGGCACTCGGTATTATTGCTGCATCTGGAACTTCTTATTCCTTTGTCAATGACACTTTCGTCTGGGGTATGTACGATTCCATG
>CBDUWK010000512.1:0-1830 GCA_965370905.1 uncultured bacterium
CCCACAGCCAGCCAAACGAACACCCCATCCATAACGCCTTCGCCAACCAGCGAATACCCCCAGACAACCGCCCTCATGCAGGCAAACTGCCGCTACGGGCCGGGAACGGCCTACCTGTATGCGCACGGATTGTATGAGGGGGATGCGGGTGAAGTGCACGGTCGCAACTACTCGGGCACCTGGCTGTGGATCCAGCCTTACAACCTGGACCGGCACTGCTGGGCCGCGGCTTCTGTCCTGGACATCACCGGGGATGTGTCAGATGTCAATGTGGTTCAAACTCGCCTGCCGCGCTCCACGCTCTACGGGCCTCCGGAAGAAGTGCATGCAGTTCGCAAGGGAGACGTGGTGTTGGTGGTTTGGTCAGCGGTCTGGATGACGGAGGACGACTATCGCGGTTATCTAATCGAGGCGTCTGTGTGCCGCAATGGCACCTTGATCCCCATTGCTGTGCACATCGATGGCACCTCGGTAGAGATCACGGATGAACAGACTTGCGACCGGGGTTCAAGCGGCATACTGTACACGGTCGAGAAGCACGGCTACACCGACCCGGTCGATATCCCCTGGCCGTAACGTTCGTAAATCACGTTCTTCCCCTATTTTCCTCCTTCGCTCACTTCATCTTCTCATTGGAGTTCTGAGGTACAATATTACATACGTGAAGTAAGTCATCACTAATTATCAGAACAAGTCTACAAATTATGGAAAGTCCAACGATTACCACAATGATTAAAATGCTCGAGCACCTTCCCGAATCAGCTCAGGAAAGGGTAGTGGAACGGCTTAGAGATTACATCGCCGATCTCCAGGACGAAGCCGATTGGGATCGACTTGTATATAAAACCCAACCGAAACTGGTAGAAGCCGCACGTCTTGCCAGACGTCAGATAGCCGAGGGTTTATCAGAGCCACTTGATGAAGATCGATTATGAAATCGGCTACCTTGCCGTCCTTTTGGGAACGCTATGACATATTAGATAAACGTATCAAACGAAGAGCTCAGAAAGCATTCAAATTCTGGATATTTAACCCTTTCCATCCATCCCTCAACTTCAAGTGTATAAACACAACAGAAAACATTTGGTCTGTTCGTATTACCTTGAGGTATCGCGCACTCGGAATATTGGATGGGGACACAGTGACCTGGTTCTGGATAGGCAGTCATGATAATTACGAACGATATTTCGGACGATAAGTAGAAATACAACTAATGCTCGTCAGGGCCAAATTAATGGTTAATGGTGAAAGGTTAATATTTAATTGTTAACGAAAGAACCGGTAGCCCCTTCATTCTGATAAAATATTCAATGGTAATGCGAAAATGGACTTTCTTACTCCGTACGCGTGTAATCTACTGACCTATACCGATAGGGACATGAAAGCTATCCCCCTGATACCTGATTGACTGATAACCTGATCACTAACAACTAATCACCTGATTCTGAAATATAATCAGGGAGGAACCTGCTTTCTTTTAATCACGAGCGAATCCCTGGAGTTTATGTATGAAAGACGATGACGGCCTTGTAATCATCCGCTGGATCCGTGGGCATAAGCTGATCAGCTTCATCCTGGCGGTGTTGGGAGTGCTGACCGGTGCCGTATTGGCGATTGCCTATCTCCCATTTCGCAGGATAGAGTTACCTGCTTTTATCCCTGCCTCTTCTTATGACGAGGCGATGAAGCGCATCAAAACCATCCAGGAAAAGCAGAAGTCTACCCCGGATCTGTTTGAAGCGTGCATTACGAAGGTGCTGACCCACGGAGAGAAGGTGGAGAATGTCATCGTCTTCTTCCACGGCTTCACGAGCTGTCCGGAGCAGTACG
>CBDUWK010000513.1:0-1817 GCA_965370905.1 uncultured bacterium
GCTGTTGAGATGGCCACAGTAGCGCCTTACCTTGTCCATCTCAAAAAAAATGATCCTTTTATTGATTGGCTGTTAAATGATGGGTGGGTGAAAATTGGGGAATTTTCCTGCAAGCTCCGGCATCATTCGAACTTAATAAGCTTCACCGTCATTTCCGTATTTTTTTGATGGTTTATAACGAAGAAGGAAAACCTCTTTATTTCCGTTTTTACGATCCCCGGGTCTTCAGGGTCTACCTGCCAACATGTAATGCCAAGGAGCTTGAAATCATCTATGGTCCTATAAAAAAAATTACGCGGAAGGAGAAGAAGAAAACATGTTAACGGAATATACCTGCACCCAGGAATACAAGTTTATTGAAAATATAGCGATCAACAGTTTTTTGGACACTGATCTTTCTTAATTCATCTAATTCAGGTCGAGATAACTTGGCGAGGCATAGGTAGATGCAGACTAATTAACGCAACCAAGACAGTCGCTGTGTGAGCCGTTCTTCCTGCAACAAAGTGTTCAATCAGTCTGCTTTGTTTGCTTCTGCTAAGCCTACTTTTTCTCATGGTAGCATCCAAAATAATTTTCATTATACAGGACAGCCCGTCAAGAAGGGATTTTATTATAGATTTTTGTTTGAATAATTTTATGATGCAAGAGAGCTGAAAATATGTGTAATTGTAGCGGTGCAGCCGATTCTGCGAGAAGTAGATCTGGACGTGAATGCGATGAGACCACGGAGCGGTGCAGTGATTATACTGTACATGTCAGATTCATGTTTGACGACGGGGACGCGGATACCAGTAACGATAGAACGCTTCCCCATCTCAACGTCAGCAATCTGGTTACTTCAGACCACCTTCCCAACGGGTTTGGACCCGACGCTGACGGTACAGCTGACCCCGATCACTTTAAGATCGAAATTGATGATCCCGGGGCAAGTGGAAGCTCTATTCCAGACAATAAAGTGACACTTGAAGCCTTGAAACCTGACGGTTCGGGGGGATTTGTTTCTTTCAATCCTCCGAGAAGGTTGCAGTTAGAATGCCAAAGAATCAGCGGGTCCACCGGTGGCACTGAGAACAAATATCGCTCGCGTTACTTACGGCTTGTGACCGATACTGAGGACCAGAACGCCAATTCCGATCAATGTCTCCGTACTGATTGGGATCCTAATGAACCTGAGTTGGAGATCCTCGATCAGGTTGTTCGTGTAAGCTACGAAAGCTCCAAAAGCACTACTGAAACCAGCCAGGCACCGGTGGGACAAAATAAGGGTCGTATCCGCATGTCACTTTATGTTGTAAGGGGCACCCCCGGGACTGCTGGTTCAGGGGCTGTGACAACCGTGCAGGCAACAACCCGACTCAGGAAATGGTTCAGGCGCTGCTATGCCCAAGCGGAAGTTGCACCACAGTTAGCCTCAGCCGTGGATGAAGTTGAACCTCCAAGAAATATGGTGGTAGTTTCCAATAATTCCGGAGCTAATGCCACTGGGAATGCGGATAATTGGATGCGGTTCTTTATTCGGGATGTTGCAGGTATTCGATACAATGTAGTAACCGGTGATACAATGGTACGCATCGCTACCCGTCATGGAATTGCCAATTGGCGAACTATCTACAACCATGCGGAAAATGCCGCGTTTCGGGCATTAAGGCCTAATCCTGACAGAATTTATGGTGGAGACGAAATTTATATACCTGCAGAAGGGAACCGAGCGGCTGTTGTTCATTATCCCGCAGCCGGTGCTACTCCCCTTGCTACAGCCCAGGCCTTGGCGGCTAAAGCGGCATCCAGGGCGCTGATCACGTGGTTGAACAGGC
>CBDUWK010000514.1:0-1815 GCA_965370905.1 uncultured bacterium
GTCCGTGTCGAAACCACCGTAAATCATCGTCCATATAGTATCAGGGGGGTGAGGTTGTGCAAAGAGGTGAGTTGTTAGCAGTACAATAATCCCCATAACAGAACGGAAAAAGCAGTTTCTCATTTTTTCCTCAGATAAGTTTCAATCTCTTTAAATTAAAAGAAAAGAGCGGGCTATATAGCCCGCTCCAATTCTAATTCTATCTAACCAGTGCCATTTTTCTGGAGGAAGAATATTCTCCTACTTCCAACCGGTAAAGATAGATACCGGAGACTAAGTTCGAAGCATCGAATGTCACATCATGCGAACCGGCGTTACGCATACCTTCTACCAGTCGTGCAACCATCCGTCCTTCGATATCGTAAACGCTAAGTCTTACCTGTCCTGAGTCCGGGATAAAATAACTGATGGTCGTGGTCGGATTGAACGGATTTGGAAAGACTGATAATTGAAAGTTTGTCGGTGTATTATTTCCGGAGCTGCTTCCTACAGGCAATTCATCTACTTCATAAGAATACAGTATTTTCGAATTGGGAAGAGTGTCCACAATCCAGGTGAAATTAAATATTACCATTCCCTCTTGGTTGACAGCTAAATCAGGATATATCAGTTCGTTATCTTCTATAATCGTCTCAGGTGAGATTATTTCAATCCCTTCTGTGCTGTAGGTAGTTCGCTTAAACTGTAGTTCAATTCCAGAAAAATCAAATGCAAAAACCATTGTTATATTGCCATCGCCATCAACTTCGATGCCACCAGCACCAATCTCAAATCCACTCATAGCCGGTTCAACCAGTTGGATATCATATAAGGTGTTCAGATCCTGATCCATCTTCCGGTAATACTGGTGGCTCTCCCCACTATCATTCGGTAAATATAAGAGGTGTAGATTATCCATCTCATCAGCGATAATATGTCCTGTGGCGCAATATGAAAAGGGCGATTCGGGAGTGAGGGGGAAGTAAGGGACGATCACTTCGCCCTGGTTATTGACGCGGCTATACCCTAAATTAAATTCATTCCAAGTTCCATAATAGTTTTTGTAAACACAATGAATCTGATCCTGGTGATCCATACAGGATCTCATATACCAGGGATCAACATCTCCCTCTGGGGCGTAAACTGGTGTTTTTGGTATTAATACCTGACCGGTGTTCACCAATTCTCCCCTCAGATCGGGATAATAGGCATCGCCTTCATAGAGTGAATCGATTCGATAAAATTGCATCTCGGGCAGGTGAGTAGTCGTATCTGTGACCTGCTTTTCGGTTGGATAAACGAAGTATTTACTGAGAGTGGTGGAGTCGGTAACCGTAACCTCCACGTCAATGCTTCCGCTTTCGGGAATGCAGAGCAGCTTATACAGGAAAGGGACGTTCGGGTGCCCCTCGCTGTTCACCGAAGGACTTTTGTATAAACCGAGGTCGTGATAGAGGGTGTCATTCACCGTGACGGTATCGGAAAAAAATCCCTCGATTTCGATATCATAAGTTATGCCGTACCCGTCGCTGTCGGTAACTTCCCAGGTGGGCGCTTTTTCAGTCGAAGAGCCAAGATCGATCCACTCTGCCTTCGCGCTTGCCGTTATCGCCAGCAGTGTCAAAACTAAAGCTGTTCGCCTTAACATGATACTCCTCCTCGTTATGACTATTTCTGATGCACGATGGGAATCACTCTGATACTGCTTCCTATTCTTATATGACAATAATATCTGCCCGAAGGCAATCCTGTAAAATTCAGAGGGATCTGGTGAAATCCAGGCGAAAGCCAAATCCCGACGTAGGGGCGAAGTAACTTCGCCCCTACATTGTGGCC
>CBDUWK010000515.1:0-1799 GCA_965370905.1 uncultured bacterium
GAGTCTCAGCAGTTGCCTTGAGCCTGCTTCGTCCGGAGCTGAGAATAGGGCTTCCAGAATAACCTCCTCATTCTCGCCATCTCTGACACCGGATGCCACGATCTGCCACCATTCTTTGCCATCGTCCTCTTTCCTCAGGAACGCCTTCCCGAAATCACTGCCCTCATCCATCCCGATCGCCTTCCATTTGCTCCATTCGCCGGGATCGTAGTCGTGATAATCGAAGTGGTATCCGCCATGATAGTAGAACATGGAGAAAATGCTTGACACGTACATCTGCATCAACGCTGGTGACAGCCCTCGCAGACTGGCCTCCGCATATCCGGCCATAGCAGTACCCACCGTATCGCCGATGCGCTGCCCAACCTTATCCCCGGCAGCGCCCGCAGCCCTGTCAATAGCGGACTCGACGAATTTAGCGCAACCCGAAACTAATATAAGAAGCACAATTGAAATACAGAAAAACAACTTGACCTTACGCATAATACTGACCTCCTATTCTGGGATGATCCATTTTCTCATACCATTAATATAGCACCTTCCGACTGCTAATGATCTTGCACCAAGCTCAAACTACCACCTCGTCCTGCACTATGCCTTTATTCTCCTAATCAAATACTTTCGCTAATTATTCCCAGAAAGTGACTTCCTTTTAATTCTGCCCCAGGTCGTTGTCAGTTTATCTGGTGAGTTGACTGGCTGAACCTCTCTGGGATTTATCTCCAGCCAGGGTACATAATCAACCTTACCATCAAAGCTGGTAGCGTTCGGGCCTGAACTGCTCCCCCAATAGTTATATTTCGCCTGAAGAGCAAGCTGACGGTTCATATTCATTATCTGGAGATCGTTGTTCTGAATAATATTAAGCCCGGGATCGTCATCTCTCCCCAGATCGGGACCGTCCCTGAACACATTCTGTGCGGACTCGATCCCAACCTTATTTCCCTCTATTACGTTTCTCCTGATCACAGGATCGGATTCGACGCACGACACCCCGACCCTGTTTCTGGTAATGGTGTTATCCAGCATAGAAACGTGATCTTGAGACAGCGCAATACGGATGCCCGTATCCACTGTATCAGCGATGATGTTTCCTTTGATCAAGGTCGTGAAAGCCGCCACGATCTCTATTCCGACGCTGGAATTCTTAAATATGGAGTTATTCTCTATGGTCATCCTCGAAGATTGTGAGCCAATGCCGTGATGATACCCGGTGATGGTGTTATTGCTTATGACCAACGTTACAGACTCGCACCAGATGCCGAAGTGGGCGTCGTCAGCACCTTGACCGTCTATTTTAAATCCATCAATTACAACGCCATCAGCATTTTTCACAACGATGGCGCTGAATAGCGTCGTTGCATCTGCCCCCGCCCCGCGCAGTTCTATCCCATCCTCGATAGTTATGTCCTCCTTATATTCGCCGGGCGCGACGACGATGGTATCACCTGGCTTTGATGCCTTGATCGCCTGTTGTATTGTCCCAAAACCGCCCGGGACATTGATCGTATCTGACACACCAACCGAGTTGACGGTAAATGTTACAGATATGATGAATAGAGAGATAGAACGTTTCATAACGGCCTCGTAGGGGCGAATCTTGTATTCGCCCCTGGGTTACTTGCCAGTTAAACCATTAGAGTAGATTATCCGACTCCTCGTCTTCACTTCGCCTTTTATCTCTCTGCCTCCTACCTCGCTGTCGGGTTTTCACCCAGCCGCTCTTGCGGATAACCTCGTCCGAAACAAAAATAGGTGCATCGGATCTCAGGGCCAGAGCTATCGCATCGCTGGGACGG
>CBDUWK010000516.1:0-1799 GCA_965370905.1 uncultured bacterium
GAAAATCTGCTCGACCTGTGTAGGATTTATCCAGGGAGAGCCGCTCTGGGATGGTGGTTCGGTCGAGCGTGTCGAAAACAGATCGCAGGAAGCCACTATTATTGCAATCGCTCCCAAGAAGCTTATTTGACAGATTCTCCCGATGACGATACCTTTCTGCAACATCTTATAAGATAATCAATTAAATTAAAAAAATCAAGTGGCAGCGCCGCTTTTTAGAGAGTACTAAATATTTTAATAGCATTAAGATCAACGTTCGATATGCAGAAGCGTATCTATCAGGGAATCGGCTAAGAATTGGAATTCATCCAGGGAGGTATTGGGGTAATGGCCTATGCGCAAGTATCGATCAGCTGATTCATTGCATCCCTTGCCTATAACTATTCCATACTCGTCTTTAAGATGTTTTAGCCAAAGGTCAGCACTTGCTTCGGGCAGTTCTATAGTTGTGTAGCACGGTGATAAAATGGCAGCCTCTCCCAGTATTTCCAATCCACCGGTTGAAATTCGCTCACGGAAAGTCTTCACTATGTCATGCAGATCTTGAAAGTATGTAGTCTGCCCTTGGTCCAGTATTGATTTAACGACCTCATTTAAGCACTGAATGCCTAAAACGTTCGGACTCCAAAGAAAGCTCTCTTTCTCAGCACAGGATTTAATGTGTGCCAGGTCGAAATAATAGGACCAGCGTTTTTTTACCTTGGATAGGAACCGGTCGTTAGCGATGATGAAACTCAACCCAGCCGGGCATAAGAGAGCCTTATACGCCGATGCTACGAAACAATCAATTCCCCATTCGTGCAATTGACAGGGGACAGCGCCGATGGAGGAGACCCCGTCGATAATGGTCAGAGCATCGATCTCCTCTGCTATTTTTCCCATCAAGGCAACGTCATTGAGAACAGTCGAGGAGGATTCCAGGTGGACGCCTACGATAACGTTTGTCTTACGTTTTACGCAGAAATTCAGAAAATCTACTTCAAGTACTTCATTAAATGATTGGCCGAATAGAACGTCATAGGCGACCACATTTTCATGGTGAAACTGCGCAATTTCGAAGAGTCGCTGTCCGAAATAACCGTTTCTGATCACAGTTATTCTGGAGTCGTCCGGCAGAGCTGCGAGGGCGCATTCCAGGGCGCCTGTACCTGCAGCAGAGAGGAACAGAACTGGGTCCTTTGAGTTGCACAGTTTCTGCAGTGCGTTGGAAGCTTCACGGATCAAGTGGTTGAACTCATCCTGCCGCGAATAAAGCTGGGGTTTATCGAGGAATCGCTGCCACAGATCCCTGGCATCTGCGCAGGATGGTGAAAAGTTTCTGCTTATTTTCATGAGTCAGCTCGCGCTGCGCGACATTTTTACACTTGTGTGGTGGTCTTTATTCTCGAGGACTTTTCTCGCAGTAGTTTGCAACGTGATGAAATCTCGCATGAGGGACTTCAATTTGTCCAGAGGATACGTCACCACCGAATCGCACAGTGCCTTTTGGGGTGCAGGGTGCGTTTCGACGAACAATCCGTGTGCGCCAGTTACTGCGGCACATCGGACCAACAGGTCAATCGCGCCGGGAGTACCGCCCTCGGGATCTTCCGAACGGCGCGACGTATTGCGAACCGAGTGGGTGGCATCGAATACCACAGGGTAGCCGAATGACTTCAAAATCTCAATCGATCTGAAATCCACGATGGTGTCACCATAACCGAAGAGGCTGCCGCGTTCAGTTAGAAGAATCCGGGAGTTACCTTTTGCTGCAACCTTGTCGGCCGAATAATACATATCGTTGGCGGTAACGAAAGGCC
>CBDUWK010000517.1:0-1791 GCA_965370905.1 uncultured bacterium
AAAGTACGCTTTCCTGGAAAATGCTCCCAGAGTTGCCCGTACAAAGCAACAGTCTTCACCCATTCCGAGCTGTCCTGCTTCGTCGAAGAGCACACGGCTCTCCATCAGGAAGGGCGTCCACCAGAGGCAATCCGGATAAAAAGCGATAGTGTTGGGGAACGAATATATCAGGGGTGTAACTGCCCCCAGATCGCCCATAGCAGCTACGACCTTCATTCCTGCCTGACGGGCGCGATAGATCCGTTCGCCTTCTGACAGGACGAAACCCCACAGTCGAAGAGACGCCTGCGAATTGTCGAACTTCAGCTTTCGCAGAAGGCGGTTTCCGTATACGGCGTGTGTGGATGGGGGGAAGAGGTATTGCGACCATTCAGCCTCCGGCAGATGGCGGAAATAACGCGTCTTCTCTACCAATTCGTCGGGAATCTGCTTGAACAGATGATGCCATGCGCGGAAGTCAATTTGCCTCGCTTCGTTCATGCCGTCCGCCTCGCTCGCATTTGCAGCATTTCGGTAAATGCACCCACCCTGGTACGGAAATTTCCCACTGCTGGTGAAGTGAGGTCATCATCGACCGTGAGGACGGGAAGCTCCAACTCCTCTCGAACTCTCCGGGCGAGCAGCCCCCAGGGGTGGCAATACTTCAGGGAGCGGTAGACAACTCCATCTATCTTCCGCCTGGCTATCACATCCTTTATGTAATCTAAAAGCGGGGTTACCGGTAGTCGGTGAGGGCACAAATTGCTCTCAACGTAGATATCGTAAAGTTGATCTATGTGATTGCCACAATCGGGCGTGAGATGGTGAAAAACCCGGTCGCCTAAGCAGGTGACGTCGGCAACGATCTTCGCGCCGTTCGATTCGATCAGTTCCAGTTCCCAGATGCCGGGGATACTCCCCGCCAGCATCAGCCTGATATCGATCTTCCGGGGTGGTTGGTTGTCAAAACGTTTCAGAAATGAGATGACATCTTCCGGTGGCAGGGGAGTACAGGCGATTTCCCGCAGCAGTGAGTTAGGCAGTTTATCCTGATCGCGCAGACGATTGACGATATTGTTTAGTTCGTTATGTGCTTGAATTCTGTTTCTCAGGACGCTTTCGTCAAGTGATCGTCCGGTTATCTTCTTCAGCTTATCAAAAGCTTTGACCATTTCCTCCTGGAAATAGTGGCGGTCTGAATTCCAGGTTCGCGGCGCGCCGAAGAAATAGGCGGATAGGTCCGAATCACCTCGCAAAACTTCCATCAGCCTGCGCATTTGGTCGCAGCATGCTCCTGCCAAAATTGCGCTCAGGTTCCGATAATAAGGTGTTTTGAGGATAGCTGGCACGGTGCGGCAGAAGGAACAGCCATCAGGACGGATTAAACCGTTTTCTGCAGGATCAAAGCCTGATCTGGGCGCAATCCGAATAGGGACGGCACCATAAGCCTCTATATATTCTGGTGGAACGCGCAGACAGAGGTACCCAATCAGGGGTTTTACGCCAGAAATTGAAGCGAGGTAGTCTTCTTCTAATTTCTGGAAATCGAAGAGGTCTTTTGGGGGGTCGGAAATCATTAACCTCGGTGTGCCTTTTAAACTTGATAATTCTTATAATGTCATGTTTATGCTCGGCGACGCGCCTGTTCAGATCGTTGGTTACACCAATGTAAAACGTGCCATTTCTTTGACTTGCCAAGATATATACGAAATACTGAATCATAATATCGAGATTGCTGAGCGCTCTGGCATCACTGGATTCCTGCGTACGAGTCTGTCCGAGAATAACAATTACTGGGCATAACATGACCTT
>CBDUWK010000518.1:0-1786 GCA_965370905.1 uncultured bacterium
GGCGGTTTGCTTATGCTGAAAAAATCCAAGCCTATCTTGACGGCATGGCAAAAATGGAACATCGAAAAAAATAGAAAAGCTTTTATACCCTGAAATCAAAATACCAAAATAAATAAGGTGATAAATATGGAGCTTAAACTCACGTTAGGTGGTGGTATGAAGCGACTATTAATCATCTCCCTCCTGTTAATTCTGCTATTGCCCAATGTTCAGGCACTTAAGATGCTATCTGGAGATCAGGTATCAATTGATTCCCCAATAGACGATGATGTTTTTGTTGTAGGTGGTACGGTAAATATCAATGCTCCAGTTGCGAGCGCTGTAATTGCCGGTGGCACTATTATAATCAATGCACCGGTAAGCGGGGATGTTTTTGCAGCAGGTGGGCAAATATCGGTTAATTCAGATATTGAAGGAAAAATTGTGGCTGCCGGTGGAGATATAGATTTGAGAGGAGATGCAAAAAATGCAGTCATTACAGGTGGTAATATTAACATCCATTCTACCTCTGTTATTAGCAGGGATGCAGTCATTGCAGGTGGTAATGTTTCCAACGCGGGTAAAATTTTAGGTAACTTAACGGTAAGAGCCGACAATTTTCAAAATACAGGAAGTGCAGGCAGTGTAGATTTCGAGAAAAGCGAAGGTCTGCAAGGTTTAGAAGAATTGATGATTAAAATGATGAATATTCTTTATATTCTCATAACCGTTGGATTCTTAATTCTCGGCATAGTCCTGCTCAAATTGTTCCCAGCGCAATTCTTTATCGTTGAAGAGGAAGTAAGGAAATCTCCTGTGAAAAATACCTTAGTAGGGTTTGTTCTTATAATCGCCTCGGCAATTTTGATAATCTTGCTTGCAGTAACCGTTATTGGTTTTCCTGTTGCTTTGATTATGGGAATGCTTTTTATCACAGCATTGATGCTCTCCACTCTTTTCGTATCCTTCGCCGTTGGCAGAAAGATTCTTGACGTATTTAAAGTTAAGACCAATGATCTACTGATTTTTGTCCTCGGCTTCATCATTTTAAACCTGCTCTTTAGAATTCCCTATGCCGGTGTGTTAATAGGTATTGTAGCAATTAGTTTGGGATTTGGTGCGATTATTTATGCATTGCGTAAGAACTGGCAGAGCATAACTACCAGTCGTGTCTGAATTTAAATCAATGCTAAAGAAAGGCTGCCGTCTCTTCCCGTTCCTTGATGCCCAGAAGCATCTTCCGATCCATCACGAAACTGATCGCTTCTGTGAAAACGCGGTAGATAAGCGCATTTCCCAGACTCGGGTTGTAGTCGCCCCGCCACCGGCTGATCAGCTGCGTTGTGGATGTCACCGCCAACCAGGTTCTCGAGCCATTCGTAGCTGTACATCCCGCCCCGGCCCTGTCCCATCTGCATCAGCCACGGCCAGACATCGGCGGCCGAAGCACGAATGGCGATCGCGTGGGTCCATCCCCACTTTGGGTGTGGTACCAGGTCATCACCCGGCAAGGATCGGTGAACCTCGGCATCGGTCGCGCCCCTCTTGGTGCGCCAGGACCGGAGAAAGGGCGTTAGAAGGGCAGCAGCGATGAGGAACGCACCAGCTATTCCCTCTACGATATCTTTGAACTTGAATTTGCTATCTGCCATTTTTATGATCCCTTTTAATTTATTGAATTTAAAGTTTTCGTATCTTTCGCTTAACGTCAGGAGCGTATCTGAAGTTTGCGGAGCGCCATCGGAGCAAATTTGGGCGAAGTGCCGAAGGCACGAAGCCAGATACGCTCTGTTGTCCGAGTGCGTTA
>CBDUWK010000519.1:0-1783 GCA_965370905.1 uncultured bacterium
GACCAGGAAGCGATGGAGATCTTCCCGGTGGTGCTTCATGCGGAAATGTTCCGGAATCAATCCGTACAGGTTCTTATTGCCCAGAGATTCACCGGTGTGCATGTGCAATTTTAGTTTGGGGAGGTTGATTAATACTTCATACTCACGGAGCACGTCAGGAATCGGTAGGGCCTCCTCGAGTTCTCCTTGCGGATTCTTCTCCCAGGTCTCTTCAGATTCATCGAAATAGACGAAATGCGCACCGACTTCATCTAAATATTTCCCGATGCCCAGAAGCTCTTCAGCTCCCCGACAGGACAATCCTATTCCGGGCTTATCACCAAGACCGATCAGGCGTGCGCCATGATCGCGGCAATGCCTTAGCATTGCAATAATAACGCGCGGGTCGGTGGTCGTTGCAGAAGGAAAGTCAGGATTGGGACGAACGAGGTTCGGTTTGATCAGGACTGAACGATCCCTTACGAGGTGCGTGAAGTCAAGCCCTTCCAGTGCCGCACCGATCATCTCCTGTATGGAATGGAGGGACTTTTCAGTGAAATCCCCGGGATCACCGAGTACCTCTTTACGGTGAATCACGTTTACTCGTGTACGGTCTGCTCTCAAATTCATCCTTTGCGGTTATCGGGAGATTAATAAATGGATCAATAAACGATGTAAATGCTAACCAGGATCCAGAGAAACACCGATATGATCATGGGGCGATCTGCCAGAAGTACCATTTCCGGTCGCCCTCCGAGATTGCGCTGGTATACGAGGTACAGATAGCGGAAGATCCCGTAGATAACAAAAGGCACTGTCCATATCAATCCTGTTGAATCGAATTTTTCAACAGTCCCTGGATCGACCGTATAGAGTACGTAGCTGATAATCGTGCAGGCGGTAACCACGGCTATCATCTGGTCTAGAAACTTCTCGCCATATTCCTCGAGGATCTCGCGGTGATTGCCAGCATTGATACCCAATTCAGTAATCTCACTGCGCCGTTTGGCCATTATCAGGAAAAGTGAAAGAAAAATGGCGCAGGCTAACAACCAGCGAGAAATCATTACGTCGAGAACTGCAGCCCCGGAAACGGCACGAATTATAAATCCTGCTGAAATTACCAGAATATCAACTATGACCACGTTTTTAAGTTTGTATGTATAGATGATCATCATAGTCCAATAACCCGCCAAAAGCAGGCCGAAGTTGAAGTTCAGTAAAAATGCGACTCCTATAGATACGACTGCCAGGCAGAGAGCGAAAAAAACAGCCTGGCCGACAGTAATCAGCCCGGCAGCCAGAGGACGATTCTTTTTTATTGGGTGGAGCTTATCACGCTCAACATCTTTTATGTCATTAATAATATAGACACTGCTTGCAGCCAAACAGAACGCGAAAAACGCTATTATACTGGTTTTCAGCAGAGAAGGATGAAAAATGTTCTGTGAAAATATCAATCCTGCGAAAATAATCAAATTCTTAGTCCACTGCCGAGGACGCATGGCAGCGATGATAGCTTTGGCCATAACCAGACTCCATATTTAGTAATCTTATAATATAAGCTACAATCAATTATAAATCAAGATTTTTTTGAGAGGTATCAATGGATTCTACTGCTAACGCTGGGTATACACCGTGCAGGGTTTCCTCCCTATAGAATACCTTATAAAAAACACCGCAGCTCCTCAGGAACTGCGGCTTGTATTTTTCATACTTAGAACCGGGAGTTTTCTACTTAGAATAAACCAGTTTCCTGGCCGCGCTGAATTCGCCAGCCTTAATACTACATACGTATATTCCG
>CBDUWK010000520.1:0-1767 GCA_965370905.1 uncultured bacterium
AGTCAAGGGATTGTTATGTGATTCAGGATTCGGGGATCAGGATTTGGGAGGGATTCAGGAGGTATTCGGTCGGGGTCAGGGGCACCGAAGGCACAGGCGACCCCGACTATGAAGTGGAGAGGGTAGTTACGGAAGGCTGCCCCTACACAACAAAATACGGCGTCAGGTCTGCCCTGCTGACGCCGTATGCAACTGGCCGCCGGAATATATATCCCACCGACACAGTATTTCAGACTGATTACAATTCGATGCTCTTGTGCCTGGCAGCGTGGCATTGGACGTTTACTGCAGCCGGCAAACTGGCAATATGGCAGGGATGCGCTTCTATAAAAACCGCCAGGGCAGTTGTCCGTCCGCCTAATCCCTGCGGGCCGATACCCAGATCATTAATGCGTCTTAAGAGTTCATCCTCCATATCAGCGTAATATGGATCGGGATGTTTAGATCCGACTTCACGCAATAAAGCCTTTTTACTTATCTGCGCGCATTTATCATAAGTGCCGCCGATACCCACTCCCACGATCACCGGCGGGCAGGGATTGGCGCCGCTGCGCTTAATGCGATCTACGACGAAGTTTTTAACACCGTCTTCGCCATCAGAAGGCTTTAACATCTTAACTTCGGACATGTTTTCCGAGCCGCCACCCTTAGGAGCGCAGGTGATAGTCAACTTATCGCCGGGAACGGTTTCAATCCATATAATTGGTGGAGTGTTATCTCCGGTATTCTTGCGCCGCAGTGGATCTTCAACTAAGGATTTGCGCAGGTAACCTTCGGTGTAACCTTTGGCGACACCTGCCGAAATGGCATCTTTAAGGTTGCCGTCGACATGCACCTGATCGCCCATCTCTACGAAAAAGACGGCAACACCGGTATCCTGACAGATGGGGACTTCATCCTCGTGGGCTATACCGGCATTTTTTATGCATTGGTCGAGAAGTTCTACGGCGACTGGTGATTCCTCTTTCTCCCTAAAATCTTTTAAAGCTTGCAGCACGTCGTCGCCCAGGTGATAATTAGCTTCCATGCATAGTTTGGCAACGGCTTCGGTAATCTGCGAAGCGGATACGGTTCTCATGTGTTCTCCGTTAAAATCAGTCCTATTAATGACGCTTATTTCAGTAGCTTTTTGAATTCATCAACCGTCAAACCAGCCTGACGAATGATAGCTCGAAGTGTTCCTCTATCCAGTTCCTTATGATCAGGTACAACGACTTGTGTAAATGGAATTTCTTTTCTCAGAATCAGATGGCTACCATGTTGTCTAAGCAGGGAAAAGTTTACTTTTTCCAGTGCGTTTACGCATTTGCGACCTGATATTCGTGGCAACTTTGTCATACAGCAACCACTTGTGTACCGAAGGTCTCCTCAGGTACAGGTAATCCATCCTCTTTCAGCGTCGATACGTAGCCTTCGATAGCTTCCTTTATGTTACTGAGAGCTTCATCTTTCGTCTTTCCCTGACTGATGCATCCCGGAAGGCTACGACATTCGGCTACCCAGTAACCATCTTCACCTGGATATATGATAACTTCGCGCATATTTTCCTCTAACTATTTTTTCAGCCGATAAACCGGCATGTCTCATGCTAATTCCAGCACCCTGGCAACCAGTTTCTCAATACCTGCGGCGACGTGCTTAATTGTCGGTCCCAACATATAAGCGGGTGTAGACACTACACTGTTCACCTCATCTACCACAATGTCATCCACTTTGCAGTCGACATGCTGAGCGCCCATGGCTTCCAGAGCTTCGGCGGTGCCTTTA
>CBDUWK010000521.1:0-1710 GCA_965370905.1 uncultured bacterium
TAGCGCACGTATTCGCAAAAACGTTCCACCGCTGCCGCGGCCGCGGCCGCGTTCAGGGAGGCGACTCTGCCCTGCAGGGGAATATTCATAAGGATATTGCATCTCCGCTTTACTCCGGGGCGTAAGCCTCGTCCCTCGGATCCTATGACAATGGTTACAGGTACGTCAAGCTTCGTTTGATACAAGGTCCGGTTGCCCTCCTGATCGGCGCCGACAATTAAAAATCCCGCATCTGTGAGTGCATCAAGAGCCTTGGATAGATTCATCACACGACAGACTGGTATATGCAGGGCTGCACCAGCGGATCTGCGGAATGCAGCTGCAGTTATACCGGCTGAACGGTGCGTAGGGATAATCACACCCGCTGCGCCCGCGCATTCAGCAGAACGGATAATAGCGCCCAAATTACCGACATCCTGAATTTGATCTAAGGCGAGGATAATGGGATTTTGCCGGGAGCTGGCGAAGGTAATTAAATCGTTGAGTTTCGTGTAGGAGAATTCTCTGATAAATGCGAGGTAATTCTGGTGCGGAAGCCCCTCAGTGAGTTGATCGAGAACACTTTTCTCGTGCTCCTCGATCTTCCAGCCTGCCGCCCGGCAGCGTACCAGCAGCGGTTCCTCTTTACCCGGCTGTCGCTTCAAAGCAACCCAAAGCGATTCGGGCTTCACGCCGCGTTTTAATAGTTCTTCCACAGCGCGCCTCCCGGGAATTGGGATCAGGCTACTCTTTTGCGAATGCTGACTCTTAGTATTTGGAGGCTGCTTATGTTTTGAGGGCGTACGCCTGGGTTTTTTAGCCGATTTATCTTTAGGTTTCAAGATCGTTGCATGTTGGAAACGAACTTATCAACTATTCTTGCTGTGCTTGTCGATAGGTCTCAAGCCCAGCTCTTCCCATTGGTCTTGAGATGTCGGGGCAGGTGAGCCGTCCATCAGCGAAAGCGCGGCGGTGGTTTTCGGAAATGCTATGACTTCGCGGATGGTATCAACTCCAGCCAAGATCATAGCCATGCGGTCTAAACCGAAGGCGATGCCGCCGTGGGGAGGAGCTCCCAATTCCAGCGCTTCAAGCAGAAATCCGAACCTCTCTATCGCCTCTGTTTCCTCGAAACCGAGGATTTCGAAGACGCGCCTTTGTAATTCACGCTGGTGAATACGGATCGATCCCCCTGCTATTTCATGCCCGTTGAGAACGAGATCGTAACCTCGAGAACGGATTTTTAAAGGATCGTCCTTATATCGATCCAGATCCTCGACTATGGGAGCGGTGAAGGGGTGGTGTGCTGCCTGGTATCTCCCCAAATCTTCATTTAATTCGAACATGGGGAAATCGGTAATCCAGCAGTGTCGGTAATCCTTTTCATCAATAAGTTTAAGTTCTTTGCCCGCCCACGAACGCACTAATCCTAATCCCAACGCAGCCTTGTTCATATCAGCGTCCGCCGCGGCTGCTACGAGATCGCCGTTTTGTGCGCCAACTTTCTCTACGACTCTTCTCATCTGCTCTTCTGTCAGGAATTTTGCCGCCGGTGATGCAATGCCTTCTGACGATGGCATGAAAAACACCAGACCACCGATACCCTGTTTTTTTGCGAGTTCGATTAAACCGTCTCTCTGTTTGCGCGAATAGTTACCGCAGCCCGGGAGGTTCAAAGCTCGGATAACTCCGCCAGCTTCGATGACGGAGGAGAATACTTTGAACTCGCAG
>CBDUWK010000522.1:0-1699 GCA_965370905.1 uncultured bacterium
ACCACTCCTGCAAAAGATAAGCGAGGCCACTTTCGGAATATTCGACACCTTTAGCTTCAGCAACCACTTTGAAGATGCCCCGGTAAGCTTCGTAGGATGGGTCTCCAACCTCGATCTTATGTCGCAAACGCCTCAAAAATGCTTCATCGACCAGGTCTTTTGGCGGAAGATTTGTTGAAAATACGACCAATACGTCGAAAGGAATTTCTACTTTCCTTCCTGTGTGGAGCGTGAGGTAGTCAATCCTGTTTTCGAGAGGCACAATCCACCGATTAAGTAAGTCTCGTGGACGAACCTGCTGCCGCCCAAAGTCGTCGATTAGGAAAACTCCACCGTTTGCTTTTACTTGAAATGGTCCTTCATAGAATTTATTAACGTCGTCGAAAACGAGATCCAATCCCTCCATCGTCAATTCGCCACCAGTGACAATGAAGGGGCGACGAATCCGGACCCAACGTGGATCTCTCTTTGATGATGTTTTTAATGATCCAGTTCCTTCAGAGGAGTGTTCTTCATCTGGTGAAAGTACGTGATTTACCGAATCGTAGAGCTTCACAACCTGACCGTCGATATCTATGGCGTAAGGAATGTACATATCCTCTTCGAGTAGAATATTCCCGATTGCTTTCGCAATTGATGTTTTACCATTCCCGGGAGGTCCGTAAAGGAAAATCGATGTGCCCGAGTTAACCGCCGGTCCTATCTGATTGAACGTTACCTCCGAGAGTATGAGATCTTTCAGGGCAGAGCGCATCATTGGCTCATCGACCTTTGGCCTACCCCGGCTCTGCTTTAATATTGAATCGTTATAAACCGCCAGCGGTACAGGTGCAGGCCCTGCATACTGGCTGCGTTCAAGCGCTTCCCTCGCGCGCGCAATCCCAGCTCCGGTAATAGCATACTGATAGGATCCCTCGCCAAAGCCCACCTGAGTTTTAACTTCTACGAATTTCTCGCGTTTAAGAACTTCCAGAATCTGATCCGTTAACCCCGCAAATGGGAGCGACATCGCTTCGCTCACTTTGAAGCCGGTCATGTACCCCCTGAAATATAGTATCTTCAACGCCAAATCTTGAAGCCAGAGCTGAGAAAGGCCGGTGTCGGATACACGGCTCACCGGCGAGGGTACAAAACGAAGATTTGAGGTTGTGGGCCGATCATCAACTGCCCCGGCTCTAACAGGACTTCTTGGTAAAGACATCGCGTTTCTCCAATACTATATAATAATTCTTTGTTCTATATTTCAATAAGAGTAACCCGATTATATATACCCATACCACCGTGAGCAAATAGTAAGTTGTGCCCACATAGATCGGAGGGTAAAATACCACTATGAAACTTAGCGTTGTGGTTCCCGTTTATAACGAATTCGATACCATCGAGATGCTCCTCGAGAGAGTGATGTCTGTCGGTCTTGCTGATGAAATCATTGTTATCGATGATGGATCGACAGATGGAACGCGTAAGCTCTTGCAGGAACTGGCGCCTGCCCATGAGGCCATCCATCTCATTCTTCACGAAAAGAATCAAGGCAAAGGAGCTGCGGTTCAAACAGGATTTAAGGCAGCTACTGGCGATCTGATCCTTATTCAAGATGCTGATTTGGAATATGATCCCAGGGACTACGTCACACTGCTGAAACCCATTCGTGAAGGGCTTGCAGATGTCGTCTATGGATCCAGATTTCTCGGTGCGCCTC
>CBDUWK010000523.1:0-1696 GCA_965370905.1 uncultured bacterium
GTTTGGGACGATTATTTTTGTCCAACTGCCTTAGTGCTTGACTTTTTCCACTAATAACGTGACCTTCATTAAGGTGAATTCGATGCTTAAAAAAGCCTCCCTATTTTCACTCGCGATCCTTTTTCTTCTTTTTGTCATTGGCTGTGATCCTCCTGAGAAATGTAAAGAATGTGAGGAATGTAAAGAATGTGATCAATCAGAAGCCGAGTCATGTAATCCACCCACGGCAAACGCTGGCGCCAGTATAACTCTAACGGACCTGGATGGTGATGGCACGGAGCTTGTAAATTTGGATGGTACAAGCTCAAGCGGAAATATTGTTGAGCATGAATGGTCTGAAGAGGATGCGGTGCTTGGCACAGAGTCAACCCTCTCTTATGCTTTCTCCGAGGGTATCCATCTGGTTGTACTATCTGTTACCAATGACTGCGAGGCGTCAGATAAGGATGCCATTTATGTGAATGTGCTTCCTTTTGGAGAGAACCCACCACATAGTCAAGTCCCCATCGCCAATGCGGGAACTGACCAGACCGTTTTGATAACGAAAGCCTCTGCTGTTTATCTTGACGGATCCGGCAGTTATGACCCGGATGGAGATGATTTGAACTACCTGTGGACGTCCGTTGATGAAACCATTACGTTTGTACCCAAACAATCGATCAGTCGCGCCAAAGGTGAGCCTGCCTGCCCCTGGAGACTATTTCTTTGTTTTGATCGTCGATGATGGAGTCAGTTACAGCAAGCCAGATATAGTTGCAATCACAGTGGCACAGCCCGATGCGTGGGTGGATTCAACATTGCCCAACGATATTCCGAGTGAATTTAAATTTAAAACCATTCAAGCTGCTATTGATGCTGTTTCCGACGGAACAGAGAAAGTAATCGTTATTGAAAACGGCCCGTACACAGAGAAAATCGGTGTTGCATCACATAACTATCTTATAGGTATAACTTCTCCAAACGGCGTGGTACCACTGATAACCAGCATTGTAAGCGATGGTGAAGGAGTTGCCACTCTTCATGATTCTACAACAATAGAAAACTTAAGCATCTCCTGCGAATATGGCCCAGGTGAAGCAACGAAAAAGGCAGCGGTCAAGGTAATTGGAAATGGTACGAATATTAAGAAATGTTTGATTAGTAATTCGTACAGCGATGGTGTAAAATTGGAAGAAAATTCTTCAACAACTATTGAGGGAAGTGTTTTAGACGATGTATCCGGTGAAGGAATAGAGTCGGTGAATGGTTCTAATTTGACAGTAAAAGATTGCAGGCTTTTGCATACTGCCGGAACCGCTGTATGGGGAAACTACTCCTATTCAGCAAGAATAGAGAACAGTATTATTTTTGAGACAGGTTGGCATGGGATAGATCTTTCCAGTTGTGAAAACGCTATAGTAGAATATTGTACCATAATTGATTTCAGTAACAACGACAAATCTCAAAGCGGTATCTTCATTACTGGGGAAGGCTCGGTTACCATAAAAAGTAACCTTATCGAAATTCAGGACTTGTCGACACTGGCAGGTTTAAATTTTGATAATCACCTACCACGCCCATAGGACGTGGTTTGATGAAGACCCCTTGAAGGGGTCTAAAAGCATCGCAATTGCTGCAGATTACAATCCACAATATTCAGGACGTAGCTATCAAGCTAAAAGACTATGAACATCGAACGTCGAATTTTGAATAAGGT
>CBDUWK010000524.1:0-1651 GCA_965370905.1 uncultured bacterium
AGTACGGCGAAATGCCGGGCGGTGGGGGAGATGATGATCTGGATGATTTGTTTTGAGATATAAGCGGTGTTAGAAGAGCTGTTGACTGCGGGGAGTCGACGGCACAAAAGATAGTCGTCCTCAGGCAGGTTGCTGAAAGAAAATAATCGCCCGGCGCTGAAGCACCGGTCTACGGAAAAACAACCCCGCTAAAGCGGGCTAAATATTACATGTGGCCTCGAGTCACCGCACTCGACGCTTGGTGAATAATGACCTGGCAGAAACGCAACACCGTTGGACCCGATAGGATAGAAGAACTGAAGGAGCTCTACGAATCTTTAGGCTTTGAAGTTAAAGTTGACCGCTTCGAAGGACCCGAGGACGCAGACGAAACCTGCGATACCTGCTATGGCGATCCCGCTGGCGAATATTATATTATCTACACGCGAAAGCCAGCTTCTGAAGATAATTAGTGGCAGAACTTTAAACTTTTAACTCTAAGCTTATAACTGAAAATAAACGGGGAGAAAAATATGAAAGCAGCAATATTTCACGGATCCGGGAAACCTTTGGAGATCACAGAGGTTCCCACGCCCGAACCCAAGGCAGGCGAACTTCTGGTCAAAGTCGCAGCTTGTGGCGTCTGCCACACTGACCTGCACTATACCGACCACAATGTCCCCACCTTTAAGGATCCACCTATGATTCTCGGGCACGAGCCATCAGGTGTCGTGGCTGGTGTGGGAAGCAACGTAAAGAACTTCGCTGAAGGCGACAAAGTTCTTCTGCCCGCAGTTCTGACCTGCGGATACTGTTACAATTGTCGTATCGGCAAGGAGAACATCTGCGACAATATGGTCATGTTCGGCAACCATATTGACGGCGCCTATGCCGAGTACGTACTCGCTCCTGCCAAAGATGCCATCCCCATGCCCGATGACGTACCTCTGGAAGAGGGCTCCATCATCGCTGACGCCATTTCTACGCCATACCACGCGGTTGTCAATCGGGGTGAAGTCAAAGCCGGGGATAACGTTGTCGTGTTCGGTTGTGGCGGCGTCGGAATCAACACAGTGCAGATAGCTGCGGCTGTGGGCGCTTCGGTTATTGCGGTGGACATCGTTCCCGAAAAACTCGAAATGGCGAAAAAACTTGGAGCTCAGCAGACCGTCAATGCCAGGGAAGTCGAACGTATCGATAAGACCATCAAAAAGATGACTGGTGGCGGAGCGGACGTAACTTTTGAAGCTATCGGCAATCCCCAGACCATCCAGGATGCTTTTGCCTGCATCCGCAAGGGCGGCAGGACCGTCGTAATTGGCTATACTCACAAAAACGTGGAACTGCCCGCTTCCAAGATCATGTTCTTCGAACAGGAAATCATTGGATCCCTGGGCTGCCGTCCGGTGGACTATCCCAAGATCGTGGAGATGGCGCGCACGGGGAAGATCAAATTGAAAGAGCTTGTCACCGGCAAATTCCCCCTGGAAAAGATCAACGATGCTTTCGATCTACTGCGCACCGGTGATCCGCACGTTCTGCGGTCGATTGTAATTCCGTAAGTGGCTACACTGTCACTCTGAGCGAAGCGCAGAGTCTCCTGACTTGATGGATGAGATTCTTCACCTCGCCTGTGGCGGGCTCAGAATGACCTTGAATAATGAGGTAAAGG
>CBDUWK010000525.1:0-1644 GCA_965370905.1 uncultured bacterium
CGTGTGAGCGAAGCAGATTTTGAGATTGTGTGGGAAAGTGAGCCTTATACCTATGGAATGCACAGATGCACGGTGGGCGATCTGGATAATGACGGGATAAATGAACTTGTTACCTGGTGGAAGGAATCATACTACGATAGTAGCGGTTGGATTTTGATTTATAAAAGCGTGGGCGACGACGAATATGAGCTATTTATGGAAGAACCATTCTACACAATTGAGACTTACCACCCCTACTTGACTTACTTATTGATAGCGGACCTCGACCAGAACGGGCAAAATGAGTTGATCTTTACAAGGCTATACACCTACTTCTGGGAATTTTCAGAGCCAGGGGTATACACCACCTGGCGGTCGAATTTCACCTTTCCGAGAGCGGTACAGGACGTCAGGATCAGTGACGTAGATCAGGACGGGATTTTGGAGCTCGCGGCGCTGACCGCCAACAGTGGTCAACAACCTCCCACTGCATACATCGTCAGAGAATTCAGCTATAAATCCACCGAACCTGAAAATATAATTACCTTCTCTTCCGTCACAGGTTTTTACTATGATTACATGCATCAGCGCTTCGACGTGGGCGATTTCGATAACGATGGTGCGATAGATATGGTGGCAGGCGTATTCGGGTGGGCGAGCGGTAATCCCATAGATATAAGATATTTTCGCTACGATCCCGGCAGCGCCAACAACTTCAGCCAGAACTGGCTCTACACCGGAGTTCCGGCGACATGTGCAGTGCCCATCATAGAGGATTTCGATGGTGATGGGAACAACGAACTTTTCGTGCAGGGAGTAGTGCCGACTGCCAGTTCTGCGTTCCTATATGAGGGAACAGGTTTTGGGGTTGGCAGCGTTACCTGGATGGATACTACCAGCATGGCGTTGGCTCCTTACGAATGCTGTTTCGGCTACGTAGATTCGCATCCCTCCGTGCTCTCTTTTGGCCTTGCTGCATCTCCTACACCATATGGCGTATTATGGCTCTGGTCTTATCAGAACGACACTTTTGTGTACGCCTGGGACAGCGGTCATTTGGATACAGTAGGTTATCAAAATCCTCATCTATTCGACATTGATTCGGATAACAAGACCAACATACTATTAGTTGATGATTTTTGGGATAAAGCTGTTGACTGGGAGCAGACCTCAACAGGAATTTGGGGAAGGAACAGTCCAGAATCGTTAGGTTCATTTCAACTTAATTCAGTATATCCTAATCCGTTCAATAGCTTTATGGATATTTCATTTCAGCTTATGGGGGAGAATGATGTTCAAATTAATGTGTTCAATATAATAGGGGAAGAGTTATACAACTGCCAGGAAGAAAACCTAAAACCCGGTCAATATAGAGTGAGTTTTAATACTGGAGGATGGTCTTCCGGCCTTTATTTTATAGCTTTAGAATCGGGAACGAAAACTCAAGTGCGCAAGGCGGTGCTACTGAAATGAAGCAAGAAAGGAGGCAATGTTGATTTATCAAAATTTCCCATAATCGAGTGAGTAGGTTTTAATAATAAAACCAAATAAGGAGGAAGTGCTATGAATTCATTAACTACAAGAGCTTTAATAACTTGTGCGATGCTGTGTATTTTCGGCGTATATCCAGCAGATGCGCAACCTTCCCAAGTACCGGATGTTTTC
>CBDUWK010000526.1:0-1596 GCA_965370905.1 uncultured bacterium
GTGGCTGCGGGAATGCCAGCCAGACTGAATTTTTCGCCAAACATATGGATTTTACGGCAGGAATCGATCTGCAATATTCGAGGCTCCGGGGCTTTCGAGACGACCTGTTGGAGAGGAAGATTGCGAATATCGCACTGTTAGGCGGAAATGGTGAAGAACTGCCTTTTAAAGATGAAACGTTCGACCTGGTCACTTGCTTTGAAGTGTTAGAACATGTAAAGGACCAGATGAGAGCTCTTTCTGAAATCCGACGGGTGTTGAAATCGAGGGGGAGAGTAATTCTTTCGGTGCCTCACCGCTGGTGGATTTTCGAAACACATGGCGCCGATTTGCCGCTACTTCCCTGGAATCGCATGCCGTTTTTTTCCTGGCTGCCGAAAAAAATACATGACAGGTGGGCAAGGGCGCGTATTTACACTCAGAGGGAGATCAAAGGAATAGTGCAATCGGTTGGATTCGCCGACGTCCAGACTAAATTGCTTACAGCGCCGATGGATGTAGTTAAAATTGAACAGCTTCAAAATATGCTGAGGAAAATGATTTTCAGGGAGGATACGACCGCGATTCCGTTATTGGCTTCAACAATTTTTGTGTGTGCAAAAAAAAGCACTTGACAAATCGTAATTTATTTTGTATATTGGTTCATATAACAGCAATGGAGGAAAAATGAAATCCTTAAGAACTATACTAATAGGTGGGATCTCATTCTTTTTCGCTATCTGCTCTGCCTACGCTGAAACTCCCGTTAGCGGAAACGTCTGGGGATCATGGACGCCCGGCGGTTCACCCTACCTGGTACAAGGAAACCTCTTAGTTCCATCAGACAGCACACTTATCATTAAACCAGGTGTATGGGTTATCTTTGAATCAGATTATGAGTTTGTGGTCGATGGTTGTATCGGCGCTCTGGGTTTAGAAAATGATTCGATCTACTTCACTTCAGATCCAGGTGTGACCTGGAGTGGTTTTAAGTACATTTCAAACCCGGATACGTCGCAGTTTTATTACTGCCTGTTTGAAAACGCTGACAACTATCCCGGCGGATACGGAGGCGTTTTCTACATGTACATTTCCGATATTATCGTGGAACACTGCACGTTCCAGAACAATCGCGCGAATAGAGGGGCAGCTATGTATGCGCTCTGGAATTATGTCAGTTTCAGGTATAACGTGTGCCATGATAATGAAGTCTATCACTGTGGTGGGGCTATCAACTTCGGTACGGATGGTAATAGCATTGTAGAGCGGTGTGTTTTTTATGATAATTCTGCTGGTGGGAATCCAGGTGGAGCGATCTATTTCTGGGATAATCACTCACCGGTTATCAATTGCACGATCGTTCAAAACAGTTCACCCGCGGTACTTTCGATCAACGGTACTACGAGTCACTTTGTAAACTGCATCTTCTGGGATAACGCAATGGGAGATGTGTACGAAGCAACATATTGTGACATACAAGGCGGCTGGCCGGGAATGGGAAATATAGATGAAGATCCGATGTTTGTGGATCCGGGGAATGATGATTACCATCTGCTGCCAAATTCCCCGTGCATCGATGCGGGTGATCCGACTTCACCTCTCGACCCGGACAGCACT
>CBDUWK010000527.1:0-1551 GCA_965370905.1 uncultured bacterium
CAGTGGTACTACTGATGATGAAGTAGATTGGAAATGGGATTTATCCCAGTTAGGTTTGGCTCTTAACGGTAACCTCGAATTAGCTTTAGGATACGACCTTAACTTTGGAGGAGGCATTTCTTACGGTTTCTTTGGTGCTAGTGATGCCTGGACTTATACCTATGATGGCGATGAAATCGACCTCGATGTAGAAGAAAATTTGCCCAAGCTAGGTTTTGCCGGACTCGGCTTCCAGGTATACCTCACCTGGTCTCTGCCATCTTTGGGCTATGATCCATTAGCTGCAGCTCGCGGCGTTGTCGGACGATAATAAGAAATCACATGAATAATAATGAATTAGCGCTAATATTTGCGGAGGAATCATGCGCACCTTGATAAAGACAACCCTGTTGCTGGTTGTCCTCACGCTTATGGTGATGTCTTCTACAGTTGTGAGTGCGGAGGATGAAAGCAATCTGCCCAGATCGAAAGAGGCGAGCTTTGTCGAATCGTACTCTCCGACTGAATGGATGGTCAAAGCTGCAGGTATCGGCGGCGGGAAAAAGAAATACCGGGAAACGAAAGCTATTGCTGACGCCCGCAAGAGTGCCGTGTACTTCTGCTTGTATATGGGCACCGATCCCATATTGACTACTCAGGAAGAGAAGAGTCGCTTCCGCTTGATTGAGGAAAACTACTTCGACGAGGGGAATGTCACCAAGTACATTGCCTGGGAATCAGAAGAGTTCACCAAGCGCGTTAAGATAACGGGCGGAAAAGAGCTTAAAATCGAGAAGGTTTTCCGGGTAAATGTGGGACTGATGAAAGAAGATTTGATCGGACTTGGGATTATAACCGCTATTGCGGATCTGGCGGCTGAAATTGGTTTGCCTCAGATCATGGTTCTGCCAGAAGTGCCCCAGGGAGGTAATCCGCTTGGTGAGCTATCTGACCGCAGTGAAGTTAAGCATGCCGCCCGTGTTGTGGAATCGTATCTGACTGCCCGTCGCTACGAAGTTATTGTTCCGGAACAGCAGGATTTTCTGAACAACTATAGCGAGACCATGAAACTGGTGGAGGGTGCCGGGAATGATCTTTCCTATAAGATCGCACTGTCAGTTGGTTCGGACGTCTACATTACCTATTCCCTGACTATTGACCGGAGGATGGTGGGTTCGACCGAAAACAAAAAAGCCTCCGTATCGGTGCGCGCCTACGAGACGACCACCGCGCGGCTTCTGGGCACAGAGACTGGCTATTCTTACGAACGCCCCTCACCTGACGAGGTGGTTGTTGAGGAAGCCATTCATGATGCTGTGGATAAAGTTCTATCGCGCATCAACGCTTATTGGAAGGAGGACCTGCAGCGAGGTGTGCAATACAAGATCATCTTTAGTATAACCGGCAGCTTTGACGAAGATCAGATAGAGGATATTCAATTTGCTTTATCTGACGTTATCGATGGCTTTGCCACGCGCAGCAAGGAGAACGTGGTAACTGATCAGACGATGGATTATCTGGTGTGGGTAAAGCCGGGAGAATATGATAAAGCCCGGGATCTCTATCGCGACA
>CBDUWK010000528.1:0-1549 GCA_965370905.1 uncultured bacterium
CCAGATACCGTACTGATTGAAAGCGAAGTACGAAACCGCGCCAGCACTGGCGTGGAGATGGAAGCTCTAACTGCAGCCGCTATCGCAGCCCTGACCATCTACGATATGGGCAAAGCCGTTGATCGCGGTATAGTCATCGAGGAAATAAAGTTATTAGAGAAATCCGGTGGCCGCAGCGGCGACTGGAAGCGGGACACTTAATTCTATACTGCATCAAAATCATGTACCAAGGCACCGTCTACAGACTATCCATTTCGAAGCAGAAAGGGCAGAAGAAGCACAACGTCCCCCGGGTAAACCTCGACGTTAAAAAAGGCATAATCGGGGATGCTCATGGCGAAACGGACCGGCCGGTCAGCCTCTTACCATTTGAGAGTTTCCGCAAACTTGTACATCCCGATCTTTCCATAAATCCCGGAGATTTTGCCGAAAATATCACTACCAGCGGATTAGATTTTTCAACCATCAGGTTAGGCACTACCCTGAAACTGGGAAACAAAGCGAGATTGGAAGTCGTCCAGATCGGGAAAGAGTGTCACGAATCCTGCATCATAAGGGAAACTGCAGGCGACTGCATCATGCCCACCGAAGGTGTATTTGCCAAAGTAATATCACCGGGAGAGGTCGCAGTGAACGATCCCATCGAAATCGAATCGAGCAAACAATAATGATTTCGTTACCTGAAGCACTAAACTTAATAGATGATGCAGTTGAGCCGCTGGCCCCACGACGTGTCCCACCGCTGGAAGCAGTTGGCTGTTGTGTAGCAGAAGAGATAACCGCAGAATGTGATTTCCCCAACTTCGCCTCTTCCGCAATGGACGGTATTGCTGTATCGTTCATAGACCTGCAGAGCAAACTGCCGCTGAAACTTATCGTTCAGGGGGTAATCCCCGCGGGTTCACCAGCAAGCGAAGCACTAAAACCGGGACACGCATATCGCATCATGACGGGAGCCGCTCTCCCCGAAGGCGCCGATACAGTCATAAAGGTTGAAGAACTGGAATTTGATGGTGAGCACGTTAAAATATCACATCTACCGGTTAAAGGCGATCACGTTCGTCCCCTTGGCAATGATATCAAAAGAGGCACTGTAGTTTTTTCAAAAGGCTATACCTTAAAAAGCATTGATGCAGGCATTTGCGCCAGCCTTGGATTAACTGAAGTATCAGTGCATCCCCACCCGAAAGTCGCAGTCATGGCTACCGGTTCTGAAATCCGTCCTCCGGGGGATAAACTCATTCCGGGACAGATCTACAATTCCAATGACACCTCTCTAAGAGCGCTGTTGACCTCATACGGTTTCGCTCATCCTGAACTGCATCCTCCTTTGATCGATGATATAGACCGACTCAAACCAATTCTCGAGAAACTGTGCGCTGAAAACGATCTGGTCATTACCTCCGGCGCGGTATCTATGGGTAAGTTTGACTTCATACCGGACATAGTAAAGCATCTGGGCGGTGAACTGCTTTTCCATAAAGTCTTCGTGAAACCGGGTAAACCGACGTTAATAGCTCGTATCGGGAAGAGCTGGCTGCTGGCGCTG
>CBDUWK010000529.1:0-1525 GCA_965370905.1 uncultured bacterium
CGCGGATTTCGCAGATTTCTGGATTCCGAATCCCCGAAGGAACAGGCAAGTCCGGAATGACAACACCGAATCTGTCGGGGTCAGGGGCGACCCCGACTACGGAATATAGTTATTTCATCAACACCATTTTGCCGGATGCGGTGAAATCATTGGCGGTTAAACGGTAGATGTAGATACCAGAAGCCAAGTCAGATCCATCGAAGGTGATTTGGTGGGTGCCGGGATTATATTGGGCGGATTTGAAACCCGCCCCTACATCGCGTCCATGTATATCGAAGATATTTAGCTTAACCTCGCTTGTCACCGGCAGGTCGAAGCTAATGGTAGTAGTCGGATTGAAAGGATTTGGGTGACTTTGATGCGAGAGAGAAATCGAGGAATGCGGATCGGAGTTCGGGGTAACTCCACTACCTGGAGTGTACGTAATGGTTAGCTTCGGTCTGTAGGCGGCAGCGCTGTAATCGGAAGAATACCAGTTGGCATCACTCGTTCCAGAAGTGTTCGTTGAATGGAGCAAGATACCGTAATTGGAAAAGACGCCGTCATACCATCCCTGAACGAATTCCGTTATATCCACCTGGTGCCATTGCCCATTTACAGGCCAGGCGGTAACGACTTGATTGTCGCTGCTGATACGTGGGAGTGTATTATGCGTCACCGAAGTTTCACCCCAATCTTGCACGATACGAGAATAAAGCATTTCGCCCGTTGGAGCGCCTTCCATCTGATAACACATAAACTCTACTATCGCTTCAGTGATAATTACTTCAGGCGGAATGGCAGAGATATCCCACTGGCTCAGGGCAATATTATAGCAAACTCCTATTTGCCCCTGGTACAGTTTGGTAATCGGACCGAAGGGATTATTTGTATTGGGTGCACAGTTACACGTATAGGTATCTATGCCCTCTGAGCCAGGTTGCAATACCAGAGTTTCAGCAAACGGCTGAGAAACTGCCGCCAAAAATATAGTTATAAGGGTTATCGAAAAGCCCCTCAACTTATCTGAAATTGTTCTTTCCATTTTATCTCACCTCTTTAGCAATGAGAAATTATTTTTATCTGCACGGAAATCCGGTTGTGGCAGAATCAGCCGCCAATATCACGGATCGATTTCTTGATTCACATAGATAAGAACTGGCTATGTGGTATTTATTTCAACAATACAACTTTTCGATTTGCTTTCAATCCATCGAGATTCAATTGAACGATATAAATCCCACTGGGAAATTCGATGGCATTCCATTCTATTAAATATTCCCCGGCAGATTGTTGTTCATGCACCAAGGTAGATATTACTTGATTGGCAAGATTAAAGACCTGCAGGGAAACCATACCCTGATGTTGCAGATTATATTGGATGCAGGTTGAAGCGTTAAAGGGATTGGGATGATTCTGGTTTAGAGAAAAATTAAAAGCATGCGGATCGGAGTTCGGGGTAACACCAGTACCTGGAGTGTAGGTAATGGTTAGCTTTGGTCTGGAGCTCGCCACGCCGTTGTCAGAAGAGCAGAATTGGACGTCG